>DATFUE010000482.1:0-3433 GCA_035261165.1 Myxococcota bacterium | reverse complement strand
CCGCTTCGGCTTCTCGAAGGCCGGCGACTGGCGCTGATCGGCGCCGCACTTCGGACACTTCGGATCCGGCTTCTGCAGGTCGTAGAACTTGGCCTGGCAGGAGTAGCAGGTCCACTTCTGGCCGAGCTTGGTTTTGCGGGCGGCATCCATTGGCTGGGCGCTCCTTTGGGGCGGGGGTATACCACGGGAGCCGACAAGAGCAAGCGCCGGAAAATCGACGCTTGGCCAGGCTCTAGGTGGATTTAACAGAATGCTACTTATCGGAAGTTAGCACCGGCCCGGGGGGACGGGCCCCGGCGCCGGACCGGGCCGATCCGACGACCCCTTCTCGTGGACAGAGAGAGCCGAGAGACACGCGGATCGGCGACTCACGACGAATCGGAGTCGGCTCGCAGCTATTTGGGCTTCGCGGCCTCGGGTGCGGCGGCCCGCTCGGGCTTCGGCGCGGCCTCGGCGTCGAGGTGCGCTTGCTGGATGCCGATGCGCTGCACGATGCCCTCTTGCTGCGCGAGCTCCGGTGCGACCGAGAGCGCTTCGCGGTACGCGGCGATCGAACGCGCTGGCGAGTTGGCGCGCGCGTAGGCGTCGCCGGCGGAGATCCAGAGCAGCGCGCGCGGCGGATAGGCTTCGACCTTGGCGCCGGCTTCGTAAGCCTCGGCGGCGCCCAGGGTGTCGCCCTTCTGATCGAGCGCGTAGCCGCGCAGGCGCAGCGCGATCGCGCGCCGCGCGTCGTTCGCGGGGAGTGACTCGGCGAGCTTCGCGAGCCGGGCGTCGGCGGCGTCGATCCGGACGAGGTCGACCTCGAGCTCCGCGGCCTTGATCCCCGCGATCGCCGCGAGCTCACTCCCGCCGTGCTTCGCGACGAACGCGTCCAGCTCGGCGAGCGCCGCTTCGCGGGCCTTGGTCGCCTGCTCGGGGTTGGCGGGCTCAGGCACGAAGTACTCGCCCGGGTTCGCCCCCATCGCGGTCGTGAAGCGCATCTCGATGCGCGCGAGCTCGGTTTCCTCCTCGGCGATCGCACGCCGGCGCCACTCGTAGACGCCCGAGAGGATCGCGCCCGCGAGGAGCAGAACGCCCAGGCCGACCATGATTTCGCGGCCGTGATCGTTCGCCCAGGCAAACGCGTCCTGAAGGCGCGCCTCGAAGCCCGCGAGCCGCGTCTCGGTGTCGCTGTGTGGGCGCGGAGTCATATCCCCGGTGAATTCCCTTCCAATGTGCGGCGCGGGATCTTAGCGGGTTTTCGGCTCGGATCCGGCCGAGTCCGTGGGTGCCTCGGCCTCGCGCCGGCCGCGCAGGCGGACGCGGACCGGCGCCGACCGGATCGCGAAGCGCTTGCGCATGAACGACTCCAGGTAGCGGTGGTAGTTCCGCGCGATCAGCGACGGATCGTTCATGAACACCAGGATCGTGAACGGCCGGCTCGAGATCTGCGTGACGTAGAAGAACTTCGCGCGGCGCTTGCCGCGCAGCGGCGGGGTGTTCCGCTCGATCGCGTCCTCGAGCGCGCGGTTCAGCTCGCCGGTCGGAACTTCGAGCGCCTGCTCGTCGAAGAGCTTCAGCGCCTCGGGCAGCGCGCGGTCCAGCCCCTTGCGGGTGACCGCGCTGGTGCGCAAGAGGACTGGGTCGGGCACGAACGCGAGCCGGCGCTCGAGCTGGCGCGCGATCTCGCTCTCGCGCGGCGTATCGGCGACGACGTCCCACTTGTTCAGCAGCAGCACGAGCGGCCGGCCGCGATCGAGCGCGAGGCGCGCGAGCTTCGCGTCCTGCTCGCCGACGCCGACCCCGGCGTCGAGCACCAGCAGTGCGACGTCGCAGCGCTCGAGCGAGCGCAGCGCCATGAGTGCGCTGCCGCGCTCGATGCGATCGGAGCGCTTGCCCCCGCGGCGCATGCCGGCGGTGTCGACGAGGATCACCTCGCGCCCATCGACCGACAGACTCGAGTCGGTCGCATCGCGGGTCGTGCCCGGCTCGTCGGCGACGATGTTCCGCTCCTCGCCGAGGAGCGCATTCAAGAGTGAGGACTTGCCGACGTTCGGCCGGCCGATGATCGCGAGCCGCGGCGGACCGACGCGCGCGGCTTCCTTCTCGTCGGACGGCGGCGCTGGGAGATGCCGCGCGATCGCCATCTCCAGGTCGGGAATGCCGCGCGCGTGCGCGGCGCAGGTCGG
This sequence comes from Myxococcota bacterium, assembly GCA_035261165.1. Classification (GTDB taxonomy): domain Bacteria; phylum Myxococcota_A; class UBA9160; order SZUA-336; family SZUA-336; genus VGRW01. The sequence goes on along the minus strand of DATFUE010000482.1, from coordinate 1,265 downwards.
CACGACCTCGCCGAAGCCGAGCTCGTGGAACTCGCCCGTCTGCGCCTCGATCTTGGGTGTGTCGGACTTGTTCGCGACCACCACGACCGGCTTTCCGCCGCGCCGCAGGAGATCGGCGATCGTCCGGTCGAGCGGCAGGAGGCCCACGCGCGCGTCGACCACGAAGGCGATCACCGCGGCCTGGGAGACGACGAGCCCCACCTGGCGCCGGATCGCGGCCGGAATGCCCTCGTCGGCCTCGGGGTCGAGCCCGCCCGTGTCGACCACGAGGGCCGGCTTGCCCTCGATCACGGTCGTGACCGCGACCCGGTCGCGGGTGACTCCGGGTCGGTCCTCGACCAACGCGCGGCCTTCGCGCAGGAGCCGGTTGAACAGGGTCGACTTGCCGACGTTCGCCCGGCCCACGATCGCCACCAGCGGCGGCCCGGGGCTGTCACTTCTCTTCACGTCGGGGCCACTCCTCGGAGGTCCAATGCAGCGAGTGGTTGACACTGCTAGCGGTTTTAGGCGAGGCTCGCCGGGATTCGTGGTCCGGTCGCTTCGGGGAGGGTCCGGCGATGATTCGTAGCTCGAGGGAGATCACCGTGCGCGCAGCTCTGCTTGCCTTGCTGCTCGCGTCGCTCGCTGGCGGCCTGCCCGGCGAAGCGCGCGCGGATGCGTCGCAGCTCTGCCGCGCCGCGTCCAACATGGCGCTCGCGCCGTTCGACCTGCTCCTCGGCCCATTCATCGCGGGCAAGGACGAGTACTACGGAGTCAGGGAGATCGACGACCCGGACGTCATCAAGGCCATCGGAATCATCCCGGGCTACATCCTGCTGAACGGCCTGCAGGCGGGCGGCATGATGTTCCGCGAGATCTCGGCGCTGATGGAGCTGCCAATAGGCATGGTCACGCTGTTCCGCGACGGCGCCCAACCTCCCCTCTTCCGCTCCCAGGAAGAGGCGTGGGCGCTGTTCAGCGAAGACTACGGCAAGTGCCCGGTCCGCTTCGGCACGTCGTACAACACGATCAACGACGGCTGATCTCGGCCAGCACGCGCTCTGCGGCGGCTTCCCGCGCGTCGGCGTCGATCCAGTCGAGCTCGGGCTCGGCGCGGAACCAGGTGCGCTGGCGCTTCGCGTAGCGGCGCGTGGCGATCCAGGTGCGCTCCCGCGCGCCGACCTCGTCGAGCTCGCCGGCGAGCAGCGCTCCGATCTCGCGGTAGCCGATCGACTGCAGCGGCCGGAGCTTGGCGCCGTATCCGGCCGCGTACAGGGCGCGAACCT
>DATFUE010000481.1:0-2715 GCA_035261165.1 Myxococcota bacterium | reverse complement strand
CGATGTCGACGTCGTTCATCACCACCTGGTCGTCGAGCACGATCGCGACGTTCCCGCCGCACACCGAGCAGAAGCTGCGGCGCAGGCCGGGGCTCGATTCGAAGCGCGCCACCTGTGACTCGCCCGCGAGCCAGCGGAACTGATCGGGGCGGATGTGCAGATTGCTCGCGAACGAGGCGCCGTGCGCCTTGCGGCACTGGACGCAGTGGCAGTGGTTGAACAGGAAGACCTTGCCGTCGAACTCGTAGCGCACGCCGCCGCACAGGCAGCTTCCGCGGACCGAGCTCTCCATCGCGACGCTCTCCCTTGTCGGGCATGATGCCACGGTGACCGAGCCCGCCGCGACCGCCGCGATTCTCGCCGCCATCGGGCTGCTCTTGCTGTTGTCCGCGCTCGCGAGCCCGCTGCCGGGCCGACTCGGCGTGCCCGCGCTCGTGCTCTTCCTGTTGGTCGGCATCGCGGCCGGTGAAGAGGGGCTCGGCGGCATCCCGTTCGGCGACTACGGGCTCGCGTTCCGGCTCGGCTGCATCGCGCTGGTGTTGATTCTCTTCGACGGCGGACTGAACACGTCCCTGCCCGCGTTCCGGGGCGCCGCGCTGCGCGCGATTTTGCTCGCGACCTTGGGCGTGGTCGTGACCGCCTCCGTGGTCGCCGCGGTCGGCGTCGCCCTCGGTCTCTCTACACCACTCGCGCTGCTCGTGGGCGCGGTCGTCTCGTCGACCGATGCGGCGGCGGTGTTCTCGGTGCTGCGCTCGAGCGGCGTGCGCCTGCAGACGTCGACGGCGACCACGCTCGAGGTCGAATCGGGGCTGAACGACCCGATGGCGATGTTGCTCACCGTCGTGACGACCGAGTTCGTGCTCGGCACCGAGCGGACGGCGACCCAGGCCGCGCTCCACTTAGCGCAGCAGTTCGCGATCGGCACCGGGAGCGGCGTCGCGATCGGCTGGCTGGCGCGGATGCTCCTGCCGGCGCTGCGCCTGCCGGCGGCGGGCTTGTATCCGGTGATCACGGTCGCGATCGCCTTCCTGGCCTTCGGGGCCGCGACCCTGGTCGACGGCAGCGGCTTTCTGGCCGCGTATCTCGCCGGGCTGCTGACGGCTTCGGGAGGGCTTCCGTACCGGCAAGGCGTGCGCCGCGTGCACGACTCACTCGCCTGGCTCGCGCAGATCCTGATGTTCGTGCTGCTCGGCTTGCTCGTGTTTCCATCGCGGCTCGTGCCGGCGCTGGGCATCGGCCTCGCACTGGCCGCAGTGCTCGCACTGATCGCGCGCCCTCTGGCCGTGTCGCTCGCGCTCGCGCCGTTCCGCATGCCGTGGCGCGAGCGCGTGTTCGTCGGCTGGGTCGGTCTGCGCGGCGCGGTGCCGATCGTGCTCGCCACCTATCCCGTGCTGCGCGGCGTGCCCGATGGCGATCGCCTGTTCCATCTGGTGTTCTTCGTGGTGCTGCTGAACAGCCTCGTACCGGGGGCGACCGTCGGCTGGGTGACCCGCAAGCTCGGGCTCGGCCGCGGCGTCCACCGCGAGCCCGCGGCGAGCATCGAGGTCGTGTCGCTGCGCGAGTTCCCCGGCGAGTTCGTGTGGTACTTCGTCGCGGCGAGCTCGCCCGCCGACGGCGTTGCCCTGCAGGGGCTGCCGATCCCCGAGGGCTCCGTGGCAGCGCTGGTCGTGCGCGGCGCCGAGGTGATCGCGCCCCGCGGCGGCACCGTGTTGCACGCCGCCGACCAGATCTGTCTGTTCGCGACCGCGGCGCAACGCGGCGTGCTCGAGCGCGTCTTCGATCCGAAAGAGGAGACACTTCCGTCGTGAACGCCGTATTCCGCAGCGCCGGGCCTGGCGACCTCGAGACACTCCTGCCGTTCGTCCGCGAGTTCTGGGTGCTCGAGCGTCTGGCGTTCGTCGAGCCCGCGGTGCGCCGCGCGCTGGCCGGCATCCTGGCGACCCCGGACTTCGGGCGCGTGGTCGCGATCGAGCTCGAGTCACTGCCAGTCGGCTACTACGTGCTCACTTTGGGCTACAGCCTCGAGCACCTCGGGCGCGACGCGTTCGTGGACGAGCTGTATCTGCGCGAGCCGCAGCGCGGGAAGGGCATCGGCGCGCGAGCGCTGGCGCACGCCGCTGAGCTCTGCGCGCAGCTCGGCGTGGGCGCCCTGCACTTGGAAGTCGACCACGTGAACCCGCGCGCGCGAGCGCTCTACGAGCGCAACGGATTCGCAGCGCACGAGCGCGCCCTCATGACTCGGAAGGTCGCGCGAGGTTGACGCAAGGCGAGGGCCGTCCCGAGCGAGCCAAGGGGGCGCGCGCAGCCGGAGCCGAATGCAGAACAGTCAGACGCGCCGCCCGCGCGCTCGCCGGCGCCTCCTCGTGGGTCCCTTCTCGCTCGCGGACTCGCTGCGAAACCCACTCGTCGGCATCCGGCGAGCGCACGGGCTGCATCTCTTCGGATTCCGTGTCGCCGCCCGAGCGGCGTCCGTCGCCGCTTCGGGGGTCCCCCCGAGTACGGGACCCCCCTCAGCCGGCTCCGGCCCCCGCCCGGCTCCCGCGGTTGGGTGAGTAAATGAGTGACTGAGCTTGTTCACTCCGAGTCTTCTCGACCCCGCTGCTGAACAACGCGACGGCCGAGCGAGGGCCGTCCCGAGCGAGGACGCAAGCGGCGGAGCGTGGGTAGGGTGCCCGCGCGATCATCGGGAAGCCGCGCGCAGTGAGCCGCAGGCGA
>DATFUE010000480.1:0-3900 GCA_035261165.1 Myxococcota bacterium | reverse complement strand
GACGATCTTCGCCGGCATCGATCGCGCGCCCGAAGGCTCGTTCCGCGAGATGGTCCAGGCGATGTTCGCCTCGCGCTTCACGGCGGACGTCCGCGACAAGGCCGCGTCGATCGCGGCGTACGAGAGACACAACGCCGAGGTGCGCAGGCGGGTGCCGAAGAGTCGGCTGCTCGAGTATCAGCCCGGCGACGGCTGGGAGCCGCTGTGCCGCGCGCTCGGCGTGCCGGTGCCGGGTGAGCCGTATCCTCACACGAACACGCGCGAGGAGTGGGCCGCGCGCATGGGCGGTCCGCCGATGCCCCCGGCCCGGCCGTGAATACGCTGCTCGCCGCGTGCGGCGGGTTTCTGCTCGCGATTCTCTGGATGGATCTGATCTTCGACACGCAGGTGCTCGGGAAGCCGCGCGAGAACGGCGCCCTCCCCGAGTCCGTTCTCGAGTCCATTGCCGGGTACTACCGCCGCGCGACCACCGACTCGTACCCGATGAGCCGGCTCATCGCGGTCGTGATGGGGCTGGCGGTGCTCGGCAGCGCCATCGCCCTCTTCGCCGGCCGCGGCCCGCTCTCGCTCCGGGTCCTAGCGCTCACGGTCGTCACGGGACCCGCCGTGCTCGCGCGCGTCCGCGTGGTGCCGAACGCGGTGCGGCTGGGCGGGCGCAAAGACGATCTGGCGACGCAGACCTCGCTCGCCCGCGCGATCTGCCGCGACCACTTCCTGTGTCTCGCGGGCATCTCGGCGTTTCTCGCGGTGGAGTTCTCTCTCGCGTTCAGCGAGTGACTCGGCGTCAGATCTGCGAGTAGCCCGACCCGGGCACGTCGATGCCGATGCCCCGGCCCTTTTCGATCCAGCCGAACTCGGCGAGGATCTGCTGGCTGTAGGTGACTCGTCCCGAGACCTTCTCGAGCGGCTCCGTCGCGAGCAAGAGGGCTGCGCGCGCCATCAGCTCGACCGGCTCGGCGCGCGGTGAGTCGGGACGATCGATCAGCCGATGGAACATCACGCCCGGCGTCGCCACGACCTGCGACGGCGAGAGACAAGTCACGCGGATCCCATCGCCGTACACCTCCGCGGCCAGGCCCTGCGTGAACCGCTCGAGCGCCGCCTTCTCGGCGCCGTAGAGCGTGCCGCCGCGCATGGGGGCGTTCTGGTACGGCCCGCGGCCCGGGCCGATCGCCGCCCCGCTCGAGATGTTCACGATCGCGCCCGATTTCCTCGCGAGCATGTCGTCGAGCACCAGCCGAGTCATGAAGAACGGGCCGTGCATGTTCACCGCGAACGACTTCAGCCACTTCCCGGGCGGGAATTCGGCGATCGGGATGAAGTAGGTGAGCGCGGCGTTGTTCACGAGCACGTCGATCGGGCCCAGCGCGCCGCGCGCCTCGCGCACGATCCGCTCGCACTCCTCGAACGACGACACGTCCCCCGCGATCGGGACCGCCTCGCCGCCTTCCTTCGCGATCTCGGCGATCGTCGTGGAGAGCGAGCCCTCGAGCTTGTGCTCGCCCTCCTCGACCGTGCGCGCGGTGCACGCGACGCGCGCACCCTCCTCCGCGAACAGCCGCGCGATCTCCTTGCCGATGCCGCGGCTCGCGCCCGTGACCAGCGCGACCTTGCCCGTGAGCTTGCCCATGGTGACTCCCTTCGGTGGAGCCGCCATTCTATCTCGGCGGACGCTAGACGCGGAAACCGAGGTCGGGCTCCGGCACGGGCTGCAGGCAGCCCTCGAAGGTCTGGCCGCGGACGGAGGTGAAGCCGAACTCGCGGATCAGGTTCTCGGCCGTCGCTCGGCAGTGAGCGTTCGCGTAGTGCACCGTGATCACTCTGCGGTGTCGCTGCGTGCGGTTGCCGCCGGTTCGGTGATACAGGTGCGGATGGAACAGCACGCAGTCGCCGGCCGGGAGGTCGAAGGTCACCGAGCGGGCCAGCATTTCGGGATTGCCCTCGACGCCGCTGGCGCCGATCGAGTTCTTGTTCACGCCCGGGACCTGCTCGTGGCCGGTGATCGGCAGCCGGTGCGAGCCGGGCACGACGCACAGGCTGCCGTTGTCCGCGTCCACCGGGTCGAGGGCGATCCACGCGCCGACCACCTGCTCCTGTGGCTCGAACGCGAAGAACACGCCGTCCTGGTGGAAGGGGTGAATCGAGTCGGGCACGCCGGGCGCCTTGTAGATGAACTGGAGCAGAAAGCCGAGCACGTCCTCGCCGATCAGACCCGCCACCGCGTCTACGACGCGCGGAATGCGCAGACACTCGCCGAGACAGGCGTCGAAGCGGTCCGGGTTCATGACCTTCCACAGCGCGCGCTCCGGGTCCGCCGGCGGCGGCAACAGCTTCTTGGCGAAGTGGATGTCGCGCATGATGCGGCTCGCAGCGCCGGGCGGGTGCGCGCCGAGCGCCACCTCGCGCAGCCGCGCCTTGTAGCGCTCCAGCTCCCCCGCCTCGAGCACGTTCGGCAGCACCACGTAGCCGTGTTCCCGGTAGTGCGCGATCTGGTTCTGTGTCAGGCTCATGTCGGGAGTATTTATCTCATATGCGAGATATCCGCAAGCGAGATTCCAAGAGCGCGGGTAGGGTGCCCGCGCGATCATCGGGCGGCCCCGCGCGCAGCGTCGCCCGCCGCCCGCTCGAACAGTCCGTCGGCTACGAGCTGGGCCGCGCGTTCCGGCGGCTGAATCGCTTCGTCAGCGCGGCGCTCCGCGAGCACGGTCTGTCCGCGGTCCAGGGGAACATCCTGATCACCCTTTGGGCGCTCGGGCCGATGCCGATCGGCGAGCTGCAGGAGCGCATGGCGTTCTCGAGCTCCGCGTTCACCGGCGCGCTCGACCGCATGGAGGCGGCGAAGCTCGTGCGCAGGGTCCCCTCCCCCGACGATCGCCGTTCCTCGCTCGTCGAGCCCCTGGCCTGGACCGGCGCGAAGCGACTCGCCGTGATCGACGCGCTGGTCGCCGCGGAGGACGAGTTTCTCGCCGACCTCGGCAAGGACGAGAAAGCCGAGCTCTTGCGCCTGCTGCGAAAGATCGGCGGAAGCGCAGAGCCCGCCGGCAAGTAACTACGTCGCTGGATCCGCCTCGCAATCCGGCCCTGCTATCATCGAGGCGATGATCCAGCTCCGCCGAAGCGAGCAGCGCGGGCACGCGCAGCACGGTTGGCTCGAGAGCCGCCACACGTTCTCGTTCGCCGACTACCACGATCCCAAACACATGGGCTTTCGCGCCCTGCGCGTGATCAACGAGGACCGGGTTCAGCCCGGCAATGGCTTCCCGCCGCATTCGCACCGCGACATGGAGATCCTCACCTGCGTGCTCGAGGGCGCGCTCGAGCACAAGGACAGCCTGGGAACCAGCTCGGTGATCCGGCCGGGGGAGCTGCAGCGCATGACGGCCGGCAGCGGAGTGACTCACAGCGAGTACAACGCCTCGCGCGACGCGCCCGTGCACTTTCTGCAGATCTGGATCCTGCCCGGGCAGTCGAACCTCGCGCCCGGCTACGAGCAGCGCGACTTCGGCCCCGGGGAGATGCGCGAACGCCTGCGCCTGGTCGCTTCGCCGGATGGGCGCGAGGGCTCGCTCACCGTACACCAGGACGTGACGGTCCACCTCGGGCGCCTGCCGAGGGGCGCGAAGCTCAGCCATCCGCTCGCGGCCGGGCGCCACGCGTGGGTGCAGCTCGCCCGCGGCGCCCTGACCTTGAACGGCGAAAGCCTCGCCGCCGGCGACGGCGCCGCCCTCTCGGGCGAGCGCGCGCTCGACCTCGAGGCCCGCGATCCGGCCCAAGTCCTGGTCTTCGATCTGGCCTGATTGAACTTCGCTCGGCTACGCCTCGCTGCGCGCGCCTTCGGCGCTTGCGTCCTCGCTCCCTTGTATTGGCTACGTTCGCCTTCGGCTCACTGCGCGCGGCTGC
>DATFUE010000479.1:0-3693 GCA_035261165.1 Myxococcota bacterium | reverse complement strand
GCCCGCCCACTCGCGCGGGTCCGCGGGGATGCTCTCGATCCGGCCGAAGCGCCGCAGCAAGAGCGCCGCCGTCTTCGCGCCGATGCCTGGGACGCCGGGCACGTTGTCGACGGCGTCGCCGACCAGGGTCAGGAAGTCCGGTACGAGATCGGGCGGCACACCGAGCCGCGCCTCGACTGCGGCCGGTCCCAGGAGTGAGTCGCTGCGCGGGTCGAACAGACTGACTCGCTCCGACACGAGCGCGGCCATGTCCTTGTCGGCCGTGACGATCGCGACCTCCGCGCCGCGGTCGAGCGCGCGCGCGGTCAGGGTCGCGATCACGTCGTCGGCCTCGAACGTCTCCGCGCGCGCGACCCGCACGCCGAGCGCCTCGGTCACTTCCGCGCAGAGCGCGAGCTGCGGCTCGAGATCGGCCGGGAACTCGGTGCGGCCCTTCTTGTAGTCCGCGTACAGCTCGTTGCGAAAGCTGGTGGCCTCGTCGTCCCAGGCCGCGGCGACGTGAGTCGGCTTCTGCTCGGCCAGGAACTTCACCAGGGTCGAGGCATAGCCGCGCAGCGCACCGACCGGTCTGCCGTCGGGGGCGCGCAGATCCGGCATCGCGTGGTACGCGCGGAAGATCTGGTAGTGGGCGTCGATCAACCAGAGCCGGACCCGCGCGCTCATCCGCCCTTCTGGATCCTCGCGTTCGCGGTCACTTCGGGATCCGCTGCCGGAGCTCGGCGCTGACCTGATCGATCGGCACCTCGCGCGTCTCGCCGCCCGCGCGCGCGACGAACTCGACGCAGCCCTTCGCGAGCGCTCGCGGCCCCAGCACGACGCGGAACGGGACGCCGATCAGATCCGCGTCCTTGAACTTCACGCCCGGCCGCTCGTCGCGGTCGTCGAGCAGGACGTCGAAGCCCTCCTGGGTGAGTCTCTCGTACATGCGCTCCGACTTCTCGAGCTGTTCGGGGTCACTCGCCTTGACGGTCGCGACCACGACGTCGAAGGGCGCGATCGCGATCGGCCACACGATTCCGTTCTTGTCGTGGTGCGCCTCGATCGCGGCGGCCATGATGCGCTCGATGCCGATCCCGTACGAGCCCATCACGATCGGCACTTCCACGCCTTCGGCGGTGAGCACGCGCGCGCCCATCGCTTCCGAGTAGCGCAGGCCGAGCTTGAAGATGTGCCCCATCTCGATGGTCTTTCGCAGCTCCAGTGACTTGCCGCAGCGGACGCAGGCGTCGCCGGCGCGCGCGTTGCGCAGATCCGCCCAAATGACTTGGGGGAGATCGCGCGCCACGTCGACGTGGCGCAGATGGAAGTCGTTCTCGTTCGCGCCCGTCGTCATCTCGCGGCGGCCGCGCAGCGCTTCGTCGGCGAAGACGCGGAGGGCGGTGACTCCCACGGCCCCAAGGCTGCCGGGCAGCGCGCCGAGCGCGGCGCGGCACTCCTCGGGCCGCGCGGGCCGGAATGGCGCGGCGCCGAGCAGCTCGCCGAGCTTCACCTCGTTCAGGTCGTGGTCGCCGCGCAGCAGGAAGAGGACCGGCTGCTCGTCGACCACGTACACGAGCGTCTTGATCTGTCGCTCGGCGGCCGCCCCGCCGGCGAAGCGCGCGAGATCCTCGATCGTACGCACGCCGGGGGTCGGGAACTTCTCGACCGCGCCGGCGCTGGCGGGATCCGCGACCGCGAGCGCCACCGACTTCGCCTTCTCCAGGTTCGCGGCATAGCCGCAGCCGGGACACACGACGATCCAGTCCTCGCCCGCGTCGCACACCGCCATGAACTCGACGGACATGCTGCCGCCCATCGAGCCCGACGACGCCTCGACGGGAATCGTCTCGACGCCGCAGCGCGAGAAGATGCGCCTGTAGGCGTCCGCGTGTTTCTCGAACGAGACGTCGAGCCCCGCGCGGTCCAAGTCGAACGAGTACGAGTCCTTCATCGTGAACTCGCGCCCGCGCAGCACGCCGGACTTCGGGCGCGGCTCGTCGCGGAACTTGTCGCCGATCTGGTACCAGATCTGCGGCAGCTGGCGGTAGCTGCGCAGCTCCGAGCGCGCGATCGTGGTGAAGATCTCCTCCGCCGTCATCGCCAGCGCCATGTCGGCCTGCTTGCGATCCTTCAGCCGGAAGAGCTCCTCCTTCACCGACGTCCAGCGGCCGCTCTCCTTCCACGGCTCGGCCGGGTGGAGCATGGGCAGGCGGAACTCCTGCGCGCCGATGCGCGCCATCTCCTCGCGGACGATCGCCTCGACCTTGCGCGCGACACGCTCGCCGAGCGGGAGCTTCGAGTAGATCCCCGCGCCCAGCTGGCGGATCAGACCGGCGCGCAGCATCAGGCGATGACTCGTCGCTTCGGCGTCGGCGGGATCGTCGCGAAGTGTCGGGATGAACATCTGGGACCAGCGCATGGCGACGTAATCTACCCCGGGCACCCCAGCTGCGCTCTGCGCGCAGAGCGCGGGTAGGGTGCCGCGCGATCATCGGGCAAGTAAAGGCGGCGCCTTCCCGCGGTCGATAACGCCGCCATGAATGCTCGCACCGCTCGTGCCGTCCTCGTGGTCGCGCTCGCCCTCGGTTTCTGCCTCGTCGCCAACAAGGCACACGCGCAGGCTTACAAGTACAAGGACGAGGCCGGCCACGTGCACTTCACCGAGAACTACTACGAGGTGCCCGAGAAGTACCGGAAGAAGCTCGAGACGCGCGAGATGCCGGTGGTGGTCGACAAGAACTCGCCGAACGCCCATCCGGCCGGGGCCAGCGAGGTCGCGTTCGAGGACGGCGTGCGCAGCGTCTCGGGGAAAGACCTCACGATCAAGCAGCAGGAATCGCTCGCCGCGTGGTGGAAGGCCTGGGGAACGACCTGGATCATCGTCGGCGGGATCTCTTTGGTGCTCCAGCTCGCGATCCACTTCGGGCTGATCGTCCACGCGCTGACGAACAGCCACGTCGGCTGGGGCATCGCGAACTTCCTGGTGGGCGTGACGACCCCGATCTATCTCATGGTGCACCTGGAGCAGAGCATGGTCACGCGCGTGGGTCTCCTGCTCCTGTATTTCGCGCCGGGCATCGCTCTCGGCATCGCGTTCCGGCAGATCCTTGCCGTCCTGGCGTAGCGGCCCGGAGCGAGCTGGCTCAGGGGCAGTGAGTCCGCGCCGGCGGCGCCGGCGCGACGAGATACCGCTCGACGAGCGAGTCGACGCACGCGTCGCCGCGGGCGAATGCGGTGTGACCCCGGCTCTCGACGTCGATGCGCGTCGCGGAGGGAAAGCGCGCGGCCAGGCGCTCGCCCCAGAGATGCGGCGTGAGCGGGTCGTCGCGGTTCGCGATCACCAAGATCGGCGCCAGCGTGCGGGCCCCCGGCTCGCGCATCGGGCCCGCGTTCGGCTCGGGCCAGAAGGCGCAGGGAAGGTGCGATAGCAGATTCGCCGCGCCGAAGTGCGGCGAGCTGGCGGCCAGCACGGGCAGCGCGGCGCGATACGCCTCGACCGACGCCAGACGGTGTTGGTCGGCGCAAAGAGTGGCGAGCTGCGCCTCGACCGAGAGCTCGCGCGTGCCGTCGGACCGCTCGCCGAAGTAGCGCTGCGCGAGCTCCTCGAGGCCGCTCGAGTCGCCGACCTGCGCGCGGCCGAGGGCGCTCGCGAGGTCTCGCCAACCCTCGGGCGGCGAGGCCAGCCCTTCGGCGGAGGCGTACAGCACCGTGCTC
>DATFUE010000478.1:0-3394 GCA_035261165.1 Myxococcota bacterium | reverse complement strand
CGCAGTCGCTTGGCGGCTTCGGGCGGGATCCACAGCTCCGCCGCGCGCTCGAGCGCGGAGCGCAGGGTTCCCTCGAGATCGCGCACGCGCTCCGCCGCCTCGGGTCCGCGCCGCGCGAACTCCAGCGGTCCGCGAATGGCGCCGACGGCGTCGCGCCAGCGCGACATGTCAGTGAGGGTGGAGGTCCTGCAAGGCGATCGGCTCGATCTCCCCCGCACGCAGCGCGCGAATCGCGGCGGCAGCCGCGCGCGCGCCCGCCAGGGTCGTGAAATACGGGGTGCCGGCCTCGAGCGCCGAGCGCCGCATCGACGCGGAATCCTGCACCGCGACCGCGTCGCCGATCCGCGTCGTCGCTATGACCAGGGACACCTTCCCGGCGCGGATCAGCTCCGCCACGTGCGGCGAGCCCTCGCGCACCTTGTTGATCCCCGACACCTCGAGGCCGCGTTCGCGCATGAAGGCCGCCGTGCCGCGCGTCGCGATCAGCGCGAAGCCCTCCTCCTGAAGCGAGCGCAGCGCCGGGATCGAGCCCGCCTTGTCCTCGTCGCGCAGTGACACGAGAACGCTGCCCGAGGTCGGCAGGTCGTTGCCCGCGCCGCGCTGCGCCTTCGCGTAGGCGCGTCCGAACTCGCGGTCGATGCCCATGACCTCGCCGGTGCTCTTCATCTCCGGGCCGAGCAAGGTGTCGACCCCTGGGAATTTCACGAACGGGAACACCGACTCCTTCACCGAGACGTGCGCGGGCACGATCTCCTTGGTGAAGCCGAGCTCGGCGAGCGTCTTCCCGGCCATCACGCGCGCCGCGAGCTGCGCGATCGGCACGCCGATCGCCTTCGACACGAACGGCGCGGTGCGCGAGGCGCGCGGATTCACCTCGAGCACGTAGACGGAATCCTCGGCGATCGCGAACTGCACGTTCATCAGGCCGACGACGCCGAGCTCGAGCGCGAGCGCGCGCGTCGCGCGTTCGACCTCCTCGACGAGATAGCGCGCCAGGCTGTACGGGGGCAGCGAGCAGGCTGAGTCACCCGAGTGAATCCCGGCCTCCTCGATGTGCTCCATGATACCCGCGATCACCGCTTGCTTGCCGTCGCACAGCGCGTCGACGTCGACCTCGATCGCGTTCGCGAGGAAGCGATCGACCAGCACCGGGTGCTCGGGCGAGACGGTGACCGCTTCGCGCATGTAGGTCTCGAGCTCGCCGTGGTCGTGCACGATGCGCATCGCGCGTCCGCCGAGCACGTACGAGGGGCGCACCAGCACCGGGTAGCCGATGCTCTCCGCGAGCCGCTTCGCTTCCCCGAAGCTGCGCGCCGTGCCGTTGTCGGGCTGGCGCAGCCCGAGCTTGCGCAACAGCTCCGCGAAGCGCTCGCGATCCTCCGCGCGGTCGATCGCGTCCGGGCTCGTGCCGATGATCGGCACCCCCGCGCGCTCGAGCGGCACCGCGAGGCGCAGCGGCGTCTGTCCGCCGAACTGCACGATCACCCCCTGCGGCTGCTCGCGCGCGACGATCGCGAGCACGTCCTCGAGGGTTAGCGGCTCGAAGTAAAGCCGGTCACTCGTGTCGTAGTCGGTGGAGACCGTCTCGGGATTGCAGTTCACCATGATGGTCTCGAAGCCGTCCTTCTCGAGACCGAGCACGCCGTGCACGCAGCAGTAGTCGAACTCGATCCCCTGCCCGATCCGATTCGGGCCGCCGCCGAGGATCATGATCTTCGGCCGCGTGGTCGGCTCCGCCTCGCATTCGGACTCGTAAGTCGAGTAGAGATACGGCGTGTGCGCCTCGAACTCGGCGCCGCAGGTGTCGACGCGCTTGAAGACCGGGACGATGCCCCGCTCGAGTCTCTCGGCGCGGACCTGGTCTTCGCTCTTGCCCGAGAGCTGCGCGAGCCGGCGGTCGGAGAAGCCCGCGCGCTTCGCGCTCGCCAGATCGCGCGTCGCCGGATCGCGGTAGCGTGACTCGTCCGCGATGATCTCGGAGACGTGCCAGAGGAACCACGGGTCGATCGCGGTGCACTCGTTCAGCCACTCGATGCTCTTGCCGCGGCGGAACGCCTCGCCGACGGCCCACAGGCGGTCGGGGCCGGGGACGCGCAGCTGCTGCTCGAGCGCCGCGTCGTCGAGCGCGAGCTCCTCGAAGCCGTAGCGTTCGGTCTCGAGCGAGCGGATGCCCTTCTGGAGTGACTCGCGGAAGGTGCGCCCGATCGCCATCGCCTCGCCGACCGACTTCATCTGCACGCCCAGTCGCGGGTCGGCCTGCGGAAACTTCTCGAAGGTGAAGCGCGGGATCTTCGTGACGACGTAGTCGATCGTCGGCTCGAAGCTGGCCGGCGTCTCGCGGGTGATGTCGTTCGGGATCTCGTCGAGCGTGTATCCGATCGCGAGCTTCGCGGCGATCTTCGCGATCGGAAAGCCCGTCGCCTTCGAAGCCAGCGCGGACGAACGCGATACGCGCGGGTTCATCTCGATGACCGTCATCGCACCGGTCCCCGGGTGCACCGCGAACTGGATGTTCGAGCCGCCGGTCTCGACGCCGATCTTGCGGATGATCGCGATCGCCGCGTCGCGCATGCGCTGGTATTCCTTGTCCGTCAGCGTCTGCGCGGGGGCGACGGTGATCGAGTCACCGGTGTGCACGCCCATCGGGTCGAAGTTCTCGATCGAGCAGATGATGACCACGTTGTCCGCGCGGTCGCGCATCACCTCGAGCTCGTACTCCTTCCAGCCCAGCACCGACTGCTCGACCAGCACCTCGGCGCGCGGCGAGAGGTGCAAGCCCCACTTGAGCTTCTGCTCGAAGTCATCCGCCGTCTCTGCGATCGAGGCACCCGAGCCGCCGAGCGTGAAGCTCGGCCGGATGATCGCCGGCAGGCCGATCTCCGCGAGCGCCGCCTGCGCCTGCCGGAGGTCGGTGACGTACACCGATTTGGGTACCTCGAGCCCGATCTCGCGCATCGCGGTGCGGAAGCGCAGGCGGTCCTCCGCCATCAGGATCGAGTCCAGCTGCGCGCCGATCAGGCGGATGCCGAGGCGCTCGAGCACGCCGCGCTCGGCGAGCGCGATCGCGCAGTTCAGCGCCGTCTGCCCGCCGAGCGTGGGCAGCACCGCATCGGGCCGCTCGATCTCGAGGATCCGCGCGACCGTGTCCGGCGTGATCGGCTCGATGTAGGTGCGCGAGGCGAACTCGGGATCGGTCATGATCGTGGCCGGGTTCGAGTTCACGAGCACGACCTCGATGCCCTCTTCGCGCAGTGCCTTGCACGCCTGGGTCCCCGAGTAGTCGAACTCGCACGCCTGGCCGATCACGATCGGGCCCGCGCCGATCAGCAGTACACGCCGAAGTGTCATGTCCCTAGGCATGCTGCGCCTCGATCAGCTCGCGGAAGCGGTCGAA
>DATFUE010000477.1:0-6505 GCA_035261165.1 Myxococcota bacterium | reverse complement strand
GCATGCGGCCGTCCACCGAGCGCGTGCCCTCGGGAAAGATCATCACCGAGCTGCCCGCGGAGAGCGTCGCCTCGCACAGCTGCATCATGCGCGCCACGCTCTCGCGCTTGCCGCGCACCAGCGGAATGTACCGGTTCAGCGTCATGTTCCAGCCGATGAAGGGCACTCGGAAGTTCTCGACCTTCGACACCCACTTGAAGTGACGGAACAAGCGGAACAACACCAGGATGTCGACGAAAGACTGGTGGTTCGAGGTCATCACGTAGGCGACGCCGGGGCGAATGTGCTCGCGCCCCTGGATCGTCACCGGCCACGCCGGGTTCAGCCACGTGTAGAGCGACGCCCAGAAGCAGGTGAAGCGGTGCAGCACCACCAGGCGCCGATCGAAGGGCGCCGTCACCGCCCAGATCAGCACCGCCACCGGGAAGAGCAGGGCCGACGACAGGCCCAGGAACGTCCAGAATGCGAGCGACAGCACGTGAAGTCCCAACACGGCGCGGATTCTCGCCTGTTCGGCTCGTCCTGGAAAGCCGGGCGGGTGCCGCTGCACCGGGCCGCGCGGCTCAGTTAGACTTCCGCGCCGTGGCCGATCTCAAAGTGAGCTTCACGTTGGGCGAGCGCGACCTGAAACACTTCCGGCGCGTGATGGCCAAGGCCATCGAGGTCGCGAACCCCGAGAAGGAGAGAGAGATCACCGCGGCGGCGGTGGCGCTGATCGAGAAGGCGCGCGCTGCGGACCCGCCCGACTACGTGCGCGAGCGGCTCGACCGCCTCGAGCGCATCGTGGCGATGAGCTACGACGACGAGTGGCGCGTCCTCGAGCTGGTGCGCAGGCGCGTTCTCGCCGCGCTCTCTTATCTAACCGACCCCGACGACATCATCCCGGACAGCGTGCCCGGGCTCGGCTTTCTCGACGACGCGATCATGATCGAGCTGGTGAGTCACGAGCTGCGCCACGAGCTCGAGGCCTACGCGGACTTCTGCCACTTCCGCGTGCGCGAAGAGCAGCGCGTGTTTCACCCCCAGGGACGAATCACTCGCGACCTCGCGCTCGCCAAGAAGCGCAAGGAGCTGCGCGCGCGCATCGCGGCCCGCGAGAAGCCCGCGAGCGACAAGAAATCCCGCCGTTTCCGACTCTGGTAAGGCGCCAGACCGGCGCCGCTCATGAGTTACGACTTCGGGCGCGGAGAGTGCGGCAGCTGCGTGGCGAGGATCGTGCCCTGGCTCTGCCCGTCGTCCTGCAGCGGCTCTATAGCCGGCAGGGTCGCGACCAGGCGCTTGACGCGCTGCTTGGCCTCCGGCGAGAGCCAATCGAAGCGCAGGCCCAGGCCCTTGTCGCCCTCGTCGCGCACCACGGTCGCCTCGACCAACACGGGCTCGTACGGGGAGCCGAGCTGGATCGCGAGGTTCAGCTTCGAGCCGAGACCGAGCCCCTCAACCGGCTCGATCTTCATGCCGCCGACCGACAGGTCGAGACACAGGATCATGTAGGCGTCGTCGCCATCGACCGCGGTGATCTCCTTGCGGTACTTCGAGCGCGCGTTCAGGCGATTCTTGCGCCGCGGCATCGCCTTCTTGGGCGCGGGCGCCTGCGTTTCGGCGGCCGCTCCGGGGGCCGGCCGTGACTCCGCCGGAGTCGGAGTGAATCGCACCGGCGCACTCAGCGCCGCGGGACCGATCACGCGATCCGCGAGCACGGCGCGCAAGCTCGCCTTGGCGCGCTCGTTCAGCGGGTCGAAGCGTACGCCCACCGAGAACTCCGCAGCGCCTCCGCCCTCGCGATCGGCCGGAGTCACACGCACGGCATGACCCGTGAGCACGAACGCCTTGCCGCCCGCGAGCTCGCGCGGGATCTGCACGCGAATCGTGCTCCTCTCCTTCAGCGACGACCGGAGCAGCAGGCGACAGCCGCGCGGCGACAGATCGACGAGGGTCGCGCTGCGGCGCCACAGACCGGTCCGATAGCGGACGGGATAACCGAAGGCGACGCGCGGCGCGCGGCGCGTGTCGTTGCCGCGAAACAGCGCGCGCTGCAGCAGCACGCGCAGCGCCGCCGGATGAACCGGCTCGCGGACCAGAAAGTCGAAGCCGGCCTTCTGCAGCAGGGTCTTCTGCGTCTTCGAGTCACCGCTGACGAACGCGATCCAGGCGGCGCGGTCCGCCCCCGGACTGAGCGCGCGCGCCAGGCGGAGCGAGTGCGCGATCTGCGCGGTCGTGACCAGGAGACGCGACGGATGTGAGACCGGGCCCACCAGCTGCGAAGTCGCATATTCCGCTTCGACGCCCAGGTCGTCGAGCAGGAGGCGCACGGTCTCCAGCTCGCCGTCGTCGATCACGAGAACGGGCGCGGCGGAGCTCATGACTCCGATTCCGAGCGCATTTCGATCCGATCGGGAACCCGCAAGAGACTCTTGAGACGGCAATGGCGGTGTTGTTCGCGGGCGTCGCTCCCGACGCCGGGCCGCATTGGGGGTGTCTGTTAGACTCGGCTGGCATGAGCGGAACCGTGCGGATCGAGAAGGATGGGTCGGTCGGGTGGATCGTGTTCGACCACCCGGAGCGGCGCAACGCGGTGTCGGCCGGGATGTGGCGGCAGATCCCAGGGGCGGTCGAGGCGTTCGCCAAGGACGACGACGTGCGCGTGGTCGTGTTGCGCGGCGCTGGCGAGGCGGCGTTCGTCTCGGGGGCGGACATCTCGGAGTTCGAGGAACGGCGCAGCGGCGGCGGAGGCGGCGCGGATTACGACCGCGAGTCGGGCCTCGCCTTCCGCGCGCTGGTCGGTCTAGACAAGCCGTTGGTGGCGATGATCCACGGCTTCTGCGTGGGCGGCGGCGTGGCGATCGCACTCACCGCGGACCTGCGCTTCGCCGCGGACGACGCGCGCTTCGCGATTCCCGCGGCGCGCCTCGGCCTGGGTTACTCCGCCGCGCTGCTCGAGCCGCTGCTCTCGCTGGTCGGCCATTCGAAGGGACTCGAAATCCTCTACACCGCTCGGCGTTACCGCGCCGAGGAGGCGCTGGCGATGGGGCTCGTGAACGACATCGCCCCCAAGGACGCGCTCGAGGCGCTGGTGCGCGAGGCCGTCGACCGCATCGCCGCCAACGCGCCGCTCACCTTGCGCGGCGTGAAGATCGCCGCGCGCGAGCTCGCGAAGGATCCCGCGCGCCGCGACCCCGCGCGCATCGAGGCGGCCGTCGCCGCCTGCTACGACAGCGAGGACTACAGGGAGGGCGTGCGCGCGTTCCTCGAGAAGCGGAAACCGGCGTTCAAGGGCCGCTGACTGCCGGGAGCGGAGCCGCGCTCCGAGTCCCATCAGACCGGTCGAGTCACTCCCGGCAGCTCTTCCGGGATGTGTTCGGCGATGCGCGCGAGGCTCTTGTTGCGCGAAAGCAGGTCGACGACGACGGGCGCGGGCCGGGTCCAAATCAACGGGTAGAGCCACTCGCCGAGGGCCGGATCGGCGCGGACCGCGAGCCGCGGCGCGTCGAGCGAAAACTGCGCGTCGAGGCCGGGTTTGTTGCCGCGCGCGTCGAGCAGGATCCAGCGCTCGCGGCTCGCGAGATACACGCCGTTGAAGCCGTAGAGGAGCATCTCCGTGGCATCGGGCGCGCGGCGCACTACCTGATAGCAGAAGCCGGCGGGGATCCCGAGCGAGCGCAGCAGCGCCGCGAGCAGGTGGCTCTTCGAGAAGCCGATGCCCGTCCGCGCGGCGAGCACCTCGCTGGCGCGACACGGGAGCACGTCGAGGCCCGCGTCGGCGGTGTGCGCAATCTCGTCGCGCACGAAGCCGTAGCAGGCGCGCGCCTTGGCCTCGTCACCGGGCAGGCCGGCGGCGAGCGAATCCGCGCGCTCGACGATCGCCGGGGTCTGCCAGTCGACGACGATCGTGTCCTCGACGTAGCCGTTCCAGCTCGCGGACTCGGGAACCATCTCGAGTCAGTCTAGC
The DNA here is from genome assembly GCA_035261165.1 of Myxococcota bacterium. GTDB lineage: Bacteria > Myxococcota_A > UBA9160 > SZUA-336 > SZUA-336 > VGRW01. The sequence continues at coordinate 2,559 of DATFUE010000477.1, read as the reverse complement.
GGGACGACCGTGACCTCGGTGCGCACGGAATTCGCGATGAAGCAGCCGTGGTGCGCAGACTCGTGGAGCTTGGCGATCTCGTCGGGCGTCGGCTGGCGCTCCCCCGAGAACACGATCCGCGGCCGCAGCTCGACCCGAGTCACTGCGAGCTTGCCCTCGGCGTTCTTCTCCATGTGCCCGACGGCGTCGTCCTCGTACGACTCCACCGTCAGGCGCTTCCGCGCCGCGATCGCGAGAAACGTGAGCATGTGACAGCTCGACAGCGCCGCGACCAACGCCTCTTCAGGATTGGGGAGGGCGGCGTCGCCGCGGTACTCCGGCGCAGCCGAAGCCTCCACTTCGGCGCCGCCGTGGAAGCGCCAGCGGTGCGCCCGCGCGTAGCTCTCGTACGTGAAGGCTTCGCCCTTGCGGGCCCAGTGAATTCTCGCGCGGTGTTCCGACATCTCGCGCTAGTGTGCGGTCTCCGGAATCACGATGTCTCCGGTGCTCGCGTCTTCCATCGACTCCAGCACGGTCGCGTCTTCCCACACGGGAATGCCGGCGCTCTTGAACAGCTCGCGCGTGCGCGGCGTGATCGCGCCCACGCGCACCAACGCCGGCATCATCAGGTCCTTGAAGCTGTGGATGTGGCCCGGCGGCAGCTTCGCGTTGATGCCCGCTGCGCCGGCCTCGATCAGGCCCTTGATGAAGTCCTGAGGATCGATGCCGACGTGCTCGAGCACCTTGAAGAAACCCGGATCACCGCGGCGCTGGCCGGAGCCGTCCACGCCGCCCTGTGAGTCGACCATGCTCTTCACCGCGTCGAAGGCGAACTGCGCGATGTCCTCGCGCTCGTCCGGATGCATCTGGGCGATCGTCTCCCTCACGTACACGTTGCCGAACGCGACGTGGCGCGACTCGTCCTGCAGCACGTAGTGAGTCAGATCCTTGAGCAGCGGGCACGTGGCCTGGCGGCGCATGTTGTGGAACGCCGCGAGCGCGAGCCCTTCGACGACCATGTTCATGCCGATCAGGATCTTCACGAAGTGGTCGCCCTGCAAGGTCACGTCGATGATCTCCTTCAGCCACGGAGAGATCGGGTAGACGATCGCCAGCTTGCGCACGTAGCGCTCGTACACCTCGACGTGTCGCGCCTCGTCCATGGTCTGCGTCGCGCCGTAGAGCTTGGCCTCGTAGTCGGGCACCGCATGAGTCAGCGCCGCGGCCGTCATCAGCGCGCCCTGCTCGCCGTGCAGGAACTGCGACAGGAGCTGCGCGGTCGCGTGCGCCGTGAACATCTCGCGCTGTGACTGCGACAGCCGCTGGATGAACGGCATGCGCAGGAACATGAAGCGGTCCTCGCCGACGATCGGCTTGGAGGGGTCGACCTCGATCGACCAGTCGAGCTTCTGCTCCGCGTCCCACTGGAACTGCTTCGCCTTCGAGTACAGGTTGCGCAGCTTCTCGATGCCGATCTCGTAGTCGAACTGCCAGGCGATCTCCATCGGCGTCTTGTAGGTGTCGAGAGTCTGCCAGTCGAGTTGCGGGGCGACGGGTTGCGTGGCCATCAGTGGGGCTCCTCCTGGAAGATGTAGCGGCAGATCATGTCGCTGAGTCCCTCGAGCACGCGCTCGGGGGCGGGATCGGTCATGCGGTGCACGAAGACCTCCGTCGCGGCGGCTTCGATCGAGCGGCGCACCAGCACGGCGGCGGCGAGCGGGTCGATCTCCGCGCGAATCACTCCGTGGCGCTGACCCAGCACGAGCACGTCGCGCAGCCGCTCGTCGGCGAGCTGGTTGATGCGGTTCAAGCGCAGGCGCGCGTCCGAGTCGCGCTCGGCCAGCTCGAGCAGCACGAGATAGAAGCCGCCCTCGCGCTGCAGCCGTTCGTAGCTCCGGCGCAGGTCGTCGCCGAACGCGGCGCGCGGGTTCTCGCCGAGGAAGCGCTCGACGTCGTGGCGGCCGCGCCGGTGTTCGAGCTCGCGGTCGCCCCAGTCGTCGATCAGCGCGAGCAGCAGCGCGCGCTTGTCGGGGAAGTGGTGATACAGCGTGCCGACGCCGATGCCCGCTCGCTCGGCGACGTCCGCCATCGCGGTCGCTTCGTAGCCGCGGCGCGCAAAGAGTGACTCGGCCGCGATCAGCACGCGCCGGCGCGTCGCCACACCGCGCGCCTGCGGTCGCGCGCGCTCGAGCCGGACCACCTTGGGCATCGCCGCAGACTACGCGAGACAAGAACCGAACGCAAGCTCGAAATCAGTGAAGAAAGCCCAGCAGATCAGTGGACTTGTCTGCTCGGATGAAACAGAACCAACGGGGGGGGGGGATCCGATCAGCCGAGCAGCGCGCGGGCGCGCTCGAGGAGCGGCACGATCGACTTCCCGGTGACCTCCCACAGCGGGTCGTGACGCTTGCCGCGCCGGTGAAGCCCGAGGTTGAGGCCGGTGATGATCGCGAACTTGTACGCCGCGAGTGCGCGAAACCAGGCCACGTCCGCGAGCGGCTCGCCCCAGGCGCGCTCGTACAGCTCGACGAGCTCGTCGGCCGGGATCAGCATGGGAGTCACTTCGCCGCCGCGCACCCA
>DATFUE010000476.1:0-4805 GCA_035261165.1 Myxococcota bacterium | reverse complement strand
CGCCGTGTTCGCGGTGTTCCACACCTCGTACTGCACGGCGGTCGCGGGCTCGAGCTCGCGCGCGAGCAGCGCCTCGAGATATCCGGTGATGGTGCGGTCCTGGCTCGGCGCTCCGACGCCGAACGCCGTCGAGCCGCCGGTGACGAAGATCCTGAAGCGCCCTTCGGGCTTGGGGATCGCGACCTCCGCCGCTGCGCGGAACTGCATCGCGTTGATCGTCGCGTTGCCGTAGACGCCGGGTGCCGAGGCGGCGCCGACGAACGGCGTCGGCACCTTCGGTACCTCCCAGGCGTAACCATCCATCTCGCGCGCCGCCTGGTTGGGGTCCTCGTAAGCGAGCGCGAGCGAGCTCCGATTCCGAGCATCCAGAAAGCCCGCCATCGTGGTGACCTCGCGGTGCCGGAGAACCGTGCGCCGTGCGCCCAGCAACAGCACGGTGTACGCGATCGCCGCGCCGACGATGAGCAGAAGACAAATGGCGGCAATCGGAACAGCGGCGAAGGCCGCCCTCTTCAGCCTTGAGTTGACCTGAGTCAGAGCCCTACCTCGAGCGCGCCACCGCCGGGCGTCGAGACTACATCACAATCAAGGCAACGGAGTTGACCGGCGCGCGAGCCGTCTCACCGGCGGAGATCGCGCTCCGCCTGCTCGAGGGTCTTCTGGATTGCGGCCATGCCCTGGTCGATCATGGCTGCGATCGCGGGCGCAGCTTCGTTCGGCAAGAGATCGGCGATCCACACGAAGCGACAACCGGACGGGCCGTCCGGGAACACCTGCGCCGAGGCGTTGTGGTGAGTGAGCATCTCGGAGATCGCCGACCAGGCGACGCGGCGTGACTCGTCGTCGACGTCGAGGATGAGCTCGCGCACGACCATGCCGTTCCCGAAAGTGACGATCCGCGCGCCCTCCTCGAGCTTCGTGTCCGTGACGAATCCGGGGACGAGACGCGTGTGGAGCGCACCGACGTCGCGCAGTGCCGCCCACGTCGTCTCGGGCCGTGCAGCAATTCGAGCCTCTCTGCGAATGGATGCCATGGTTCCTCCTTTGCTCGGGGAAGGTAGAAAGCAGCGAGCCCCGAGACTTGGAGAAAGTTGCGCCTAGACCTACTCAAAGCGCCGGCACGCGCTCGTGCCACTCCGTCGCCTGCTCGTAGGCGTGACCCGCGCGCAGGACTGTCACTTCCTCGAACGGCCGCCCGACGATCTGGAGGCCCACCGGCAGCCCCGCGCGCGTGAAGCCGCAGGGCAGCGAGAGCGCCGGAAGACCGGTGGTGTTGAAGGGCCCGGTGCAGCGAATCATCGCGCCGAAGACCGACTCCTCGACCCCGCCGTAGCGGACGTTCTCCTGGCCGATGCGCGCGGCGACGATCGGCGTGGTCGGCGTGACGAGCACGTCGACTGACTCGAGCGCGGTGCGCATCGACACACTGAGCGCGTCCCGCGCGCGCAGTCCGAGCATCAGCGTCCTCGCGTCGGGCGCGGGCGGGGAGAGCAACTCGAGCACGTCGGCGCCGAAGTCCGCGGGGCGCGTGCGCAGCGAGTGCGCGTGGATCTCCTGCGCCTCGGCGAGAACCAACCCGAAGATCGCGCCGAAGCCCGCTTCGATGCCGCGAATCTCCACGTCGCGCACGTCGGCGCCGAGCCGGCGGAGCTCGGCGATCGCGTGCTCGACGGCCGCGCCGACCTCGTCCTCGAGGCGATCGAAGAAGTACCCGCGCGGTACGCCGACGCGAACTCCGCGCAGGCCGGCACCGAGCTCGCGCGTGTAGTCGTCGACCGGCGTTCGCACCGTCGTCGGGTCGGCCGGGTCGTACCCCGCGATCGCGTTCAGCACGAGCGCCGCGTCCCCGACCGTGCGCGTGATCGGGCCCGCGTGGTCGAACAGGTACGAGAGCGGCAGCACGCCCGCCTTGCTGACACGCCCGTAAGTCGGCTTCAGGCCGACGACGCCGCACACCGACGCGGGCATTCGGATGCTGCCCCCGGTGTCGGTGCCGGTGGTCGCAGTAGCGAGACCCGCGGCGATCGCGGCGCCCGAGCCGCCGCTCGAGCCGCCCGGAATGTGCGCCAGGTTCCACGGGTTCCGCGTCGGGCCGAAGTGCGGGTTGTTCGTCGTCACACCGTAGGCGTACTCGTGCGTGTTGAGCTTGCCTAGCAGGATCGTGCCCGCGTCGCGCAGGCGCTCTGCGACCGGGCAGTCCTGGGTAGGCACGTAGTCGGCGTGGATCTTCGCGCCGCCGGTCGTGCGGATTCCCTCGGTCTCGAACAGGTCCTTCAACGCGACGGGGATGCCATGCAGCGGACCGCGGACCCGCCCCGCCGCGAAGTCCTCAGTCGCGCGCCGCGCGTCCGCACGCGCGCGCTCCGCGGTCACGGTGATGTACGCGTTGATGCGCGGGTTCAGCCGCTCGATGCGCCGCAGATACGACTCCGTCAGCTCGAGCGGCGAGAGCTCGCGCGCGCGCAACGCCTTCGCGGCCCGCGCGATGGTCAGTCGAGACAGATCGAGATCGCTCATGAGGCCTCCAGCGCTTCCGGCCCTCCGAAGACCCGTCTACCGGAATCTCCTCCGGTTCGGATCGTGCTTGGCGAGCTCGGCCTCCACGTCCGCGCGGCTGCGTTCGTAGGTGACCTCGCGGCCCCGGACGTTGCCGACGTATGCGAGCTGGTTGCGGGTCGGCGTGAGCGAGCATCGCACGCTCTCGGCGATCACGACGTCGATGCGGTCTGCGTGCTTGCTGAGCACCACGGCCTCGATGACCTGGCCGGCTTCGGTCTTCAGCTTGATCTTCTCGCTCTCCATCGATTCACCTCGGGTACCGCTCATGATAGCCTTGCGAGTATCTCCTGAGGGGACGTGGGCGATGAAGAAGCTGTCGCGCATGCGACTCCGGATGCTCGCCGTCTTGCTGGTCGTGATCGCACCTGCGGCGGCGGATTCTGCAGCATTGAGCGGGGACCTTCTCGTCCAGAGCCAGACTCCCGGCTTCTCGACCTACCGGATCGCCGAGTACCGCCTGGACGGCACCAGCCTGCAGGCGATCCCGCAGCAGCCGCGAGACATCGTCGTGAGCTCGCTGGGCGAGATTCACGTCTACGATGGAACGAGCGCGCGGCTGATCGAGTCCGGCCGCTGGAGCTCCTTCGTTGCATTCGTCCCCGAGCCGAGTGCCGCTGCCTTGATCGCGTCGTCGTTCGCGCTGCTCGTGCTCGCGCGCAATTGCAAGGTCAAGCTCGCCGGCGGATAGCGAGGGCGGCGAGCGCGCCGGCGAGGGCGAGCAGTGCGGCCCCCGGCTCGGGCACGCGACTGAGGAAGGCGACGTCGAAGGCGAATCCGGGAGTGACTGGGCCCGCGAGGAGAGTGACCTCGACATCCAGCTCGAGCTTGGCCGAGGAGCCCGATTGGAACGGGAAGTCGAGCCGCCGAACCACGTCGTCGAGCGCCGCCAGCGCATCTCCCTCGTTGGAGAAGGATTGCTCGAAGAGCGGGATGCCCTCGCGGCGGAAGGTGAGGTGCAGGACGTCGATGGCACCGATCGCCGTCGGATCGAGAAACGCCAGCGCGATCCCCTCCGGCTCCGAGGCGGTCGGCGCGAAGGTCAGCTCCAAGGCGCCCGAGTAGGAGAGATCGGCCTGCGGGTCACCGGAGAGGGCGAGAGAGCTGAGCGAGAGCAGTTGGGCTCCCGCGGCCAGCTCGGCGCTGGCATTCGGATTTCCAGCGAACCACGCCGACTCGTCCGACGGAGTCGGCGAGAGAAACGTCTGGGCCTGTGCGCTCCTCGCCGAGAGCGAGAGGAGATTCACCTGCGGCGCGGCGCGATTCGCCGCCGTGATGTCCGTGAAGGAGAGTGAGACCTGGTCGAGAGAGTCGACGACACGCCCCGCGTACGGCGCGTGCTGGAGGTCGACCCGGTTTCCGGCAGCGACGACCTCGCCGGTCCCCGCGAACGAGATCGCGCTCGAGGCGTTCAGCGCGAGGGGCGCGAACCCTTTGGCGCTCGCGGTCGCGAAGAGATCGGTGTCGTGCGCACCCGACGCCGTCGCCCGCGCCCCGCCGCGTCCTCCGGGGTCGACGACGAGGCCGCAAGCGCCGGGTCCGCCGCAGGTTGCGGGGTGACTCTGCGCGCCGCCCGTGGCCAGCGCATGCACTTCGACCGGTGACCCGCCACTCGAGCTCCCGTCGATGCCGGCGACCCCATACGAACCGTTCCTGCCCGCCGTGGCGATCGAGTAGCCGAGCAGCGATCCGCCGTAGGCGTTCGAGCCCGACACATAACTCTGCGCGCTGCCGGCGAAGGTGTTTCCCGCAGGGGCGTTGGAATCGGCTCCGATCGACTCCGAGATGAGAGTCAGCTTCCCCGAAGCTCCACCGGACACTTCGACGAAGTCTCCCAGGCCGCCGCGGGGAGCCGCGCCGCCGTTGCTGCGAGCCGTCGCGGTCGCATCGCCGTGAGCTGCAAAGGCCTCCGCCGAGGCGTGGCCGAGCCCGCCCGTTCCCCCGCCAAACCCGCCGGAGAGCGACCCTCCTCCGGTCGCCTCGGCCGTCGCGGAGGCGTCCCCGGAGTCACTTGTCGCGGAGGCATGAGCGATGGCCTCGGAGCCCTGCGGCCGGAGCGACGTGGACGTCCCGGCAACGGAGTGCGCTTCGGCGGTCGCATCTCCCGATGCGTGTGACTCCGCGCTCGCATCACTCGCGCCGCCAACCTCGAGGCCCTCGAACCCCGCGGGCGCATTTCCGCCGCTGGCTTGCGCGCTGGCGGTTGCCGTGCCCCCGTCGTTCTGTGCACTGCTGCTGGCGGTTGCACG
>DATFUE010000475.1:0-2020 GCA_035261165.1 Myxococcota bacterium | reverse complement strand
GGCACGGTGCTCGCGACGCGCTCGACCGTCGTCGAGCGCTACCGCAAGCGCGACCGCGACTTCGTCGTGAACGAGGTCGACTTCTGCGACGCCGACGGCCGCCTGCTCGTGCGCTCGCGGACGCACCAGTCGTTCCTCGCGGAGCAGAAGCCCGACGAAGCGAAGGGCTACGTGGTCGACCGCGAGAGCGCGGCCAGAAAGGAGCGCCGGCCGCTCGGCGAAGGCGACGGCGCGGAGCTCGAGCCGGTGGAGCTCGAGGTCGACCTCGCGACCTGCTGGCGCTTCAGCGGCCCCGCGAAGAACTACCACACCGATCGCGACGAGGCGCGAAAGCTCGGCTTCCCCGACGTCGTGGTGCAGGGGATGCTCTCGACGTGTCTCGTCTCGCAGCTCATGGCCAACGCCTTCGGCAAGGGCTGGCTCGCGGGCGGGCGCATGGACGTGAAGCTGGTGAACGTGCTCTGGGGCGGCGAGCGCGTGCGCGCGCGCGGCAAGGTGCGCGGCGAAGAGGCCGAGGGCAGCGCGCGCCGCACGCAGGTCGACGTGTGGGTCGAGAAGGACGACGCGGGCCGCACGCCGGTCGTCGTCGGAGCGGCGTCAGCTCTTTCCTGACTCCGCGGACTCGTCCAGGAAGCGCTCCAGCGCCTGCGCCATCTCGTGCGCCGACGCGTAGCGCTGGTCGGGATTCTTCTCGCAAGAGCGCTGCAGGATCTTCACGAGCGCCTCGGGAATCTCGGGTCGGATGCGGCGCGGGTCGGGCAGCACCGCGTGGAGCTGCTGGTCGACGACGGCTTCGCCGCTGAACGGGCGCTGCGCCGTGGCGATCTCGTACAGCGAGATACCCAGCGCGTAGAGGTCGGTGCGGCCGTCGATCTCGCGGCCGAGAATCTGCTCGGGCGGCATGTACTGCGGCGTGCCCTTCGCCTCGCTGCGCGCCTCGTCGCCCGTCTCCATCACCTTGCTGATGCCGAAGTCCATGAGCTTCACCGTGCCGTCGGCGGCGAGCAGCATGTTCGAGGGCTTCACATCTCGGTGTATGACGTTCTGGCGGTGCGCGTAGGCCAGCGCGTGACAGATCTCGCGCCCGATCTCGGCCACGCGCCTGGGCGGCAGCGGCTGCTTCTCGTTCGAGCCGCGCACGCGCATCACCTCGCGCACGGTGCGGCCCTGGAGATACTCCATGACGATGCACGGCTCGCCCTCGAGCACCGCCACGTCGTAGATGTGCACGATGTTCGGGTGGTTCATCGACGCCGCGGCGCGCGCCTCGGCGCGGAACATGCGCAGCGCCTCGGGATTCGCGGCCAGCTCGTGCGGGAGAAACTTGATCGCGACCGGCCGCTCGAGCTCGCGGTCCCAGGCGAGGCGCACGATGCCCATGCCGCCGCGGCCGATCTCGTCGCGCAGCTCGTAGCGGTTGGACTCGGCGGCGGTCGGCGGCACCGTCGCCGGGCCGCCCGGCCGCTCGCGCAGGCGCTCGAGTCGCGCAGCGACGTCGGCGTATTCGGCATCGACGCCCGCGATCTTCTCGAGCGCCTCGAGCGCGCCCGCGCCGTCGCCGAGGCGCTCGAGCGCGTTGGACAAGGTGAGCAGCAGCTCGAGGTCGTCCTTCTCGGGCGCGCCCGCGACGGACAGCGCTTGCAGCCGCTCGCGCGCGCGATCGATCAGGCCCTTCTCGAGGAAGATGCGCGCGAGCAGGCGCCACGCGCCGCTCGCGTCGGGCGAGGTAGCGGGGATACGCTGAAGTGTGTCGATCGCGCGCTCGTACGAGCCGACCTCGTAGAAGGCCGAGCCCGCTTCCAGATTCTTGCCTTCCTCGAGCGCGAGCTCGGCGGCGCGCACGCGGTCGCCCGCGCGCTCCCACGCGGCGCGGGCCAGGGTGATCTCGTCAGCTTTCTCGTGGCAATCGGCGGCGCGCTCGAACGCGCCCGAGCGCGCGTAGCATTCGGCGGCCTGCGAGAACTTGTGGATGCGCTCGAAGAGCTCCGCGGCGCGCCGCGGCTCGGCCGCTTCCGCGAAC
>DATFUE010000474.1:0-2538 GCA_035261165.1 Myxococcota bacterium | reverse complement strand
ACGGGCAAGACCTTGCCGCGCAGCGTGATCTCACCGGTCATCGCCAGGTCGGGGGGAACCGGCTTGTCGAGCAACAGGCTGAGGAGCGCCGTCACGATCGCGATGCCCGCGCTCGGGCCGTCCTTCGGGATCGCCCCGGCGGGGATGTGGATGTGGATGTCGCTCTCGGCGAAGAGCCTCGGATCGAGGCCGAGCTGGCGCGCGTACGTACGGACGAGCGAGACCGCGGTCATCGCCGACTCGCGCATCACGTCGCGGATCGAGCCGGTGATCTTGAGCTCGCCCTTCCCTTTCATGCGCGTGGCTTCGATGAACAGGATCTCGCCGCCCGCTTCCGTGACTGCCAGGCCGACGGAGACGCCGGGGATCTGCACGCGGCCGGCGACCTCGGGCTCGAAGTGCGCGGGGCCGATCAGCGCGTGGAGATCGCCCGCGTCGATCTTCGCGATCTTGCCGTCGCCCTCGACCGCGCGGCGCGCGAGCTTGCGCGCGATCTTGCCCAACTCGCGTTCGAGATTGCGCAGGCCCGCCTCGCGCGTGTAGTTGCGAATCACCGCGCTGATCGCCTCGTCGGTGATCTCGGGCGCGCGGTCCTTCAGCCCGTGCTCCGCGAGCTGCCGCGGCAGCAGGTGGCGGCGCGCGATCTCGAGCTTGTCCTCTTCGGTGTAACCCGGGAGCTCGATGATCTCCATGCGGTCGCGCAGCGCCGGCGGGATGTTCTCGAGCAGGTTCGCGGTCGCGATGAAGAGCACCTTCGACAGGTCGAAGGGAACTTCGAGATAGTGATCGCTGAAGCTCGAGTTCTGCTCCGGGTCGAGCACCTCGAGCATCGCCGACGAGGGGTCGCCGCGGAAGTCGGCGCCGAGCTTGTCGATCTCGTCGAGGATGAACACCGGGTTGTTCGTGCCGACACGGCGCAGCGTCTGCAGGATCCGCCCCGGCAGCGAGCCCACGTAGGTGCGCCGGTGACCGCGGATCTCGGCCTCGTCGCGCACGCCGCCGAGTGACAGGCGCGCGTACTTGCGGCCCACCGCGCGCGCGATCGAACGCCCGAGGGAGGTCTTGCCCGTGCCCGGCGGGCCGACGAAGCACAAGATCGGCCCGCGCAGGTCGCGCTTCAGCTTCAGCACGGCGATGAACTCGAGGATGCGCTCCTTCACCTTCTCGATGTCGTAGTGATCCTCGTTCAGGATGTCGCGCGCGTTCGCGATCTCGAGCGAGTCCTCCGTGCTCTTGGACCACGGCAGATCGGCGATCCACTCCAGGTAGGTGCGGATCGTGCCCGCTTCCATCGCCCCCGGCGGCTGCGCGGCGAGACGCTGCAGCTCGCGCTCCGCGACCTGCATCACGTTCTCGGGCACCTTCGCTTCCTCGATCCGGCGCCGCAGCTCGTCGACCTGATCGCTCGGTGACTCGTACTCGCCGAGCTGGCGGCGAATCGCGCGCGCCTGCTCGCGCAGGACGTACTCGCGCTGACTGCGCGTGAGCTCCTCTTGAACCTGCGAGCGAATCTCCTGCTCGAGCGAGCGGACTTCCTGCTCGCGCGCCAGGTGCTCGGACAGGCGCTCGAGGCGCTTTTGCACGTCGAGTGTCTCGAGCAGGCGCTGCCGCTCCTCGACCGACAGGCCGAGATTCGACGCGACCACGTCGGCGAGCGCCGACGAGTCGGTGAGCTGCGCGACCATCGCGCGCACCGGCTCGGAGACGTTCGCCGAGCCTTCGGCGATGACGGCGAACTGGCGGCTCACGTTGCGGTGCAGCGCCTCGAGCTCGAGGCCGCCCGCCATCGTCTCCGGCAGCGGCTTGATGCGCGCGCGCAGGTACGGCGTGGTGGTGGTCCAGTTCTCGATCTCGACGCGGCGCACGCCCTGCACCCAGAGCCGCTGCGCGCCGTCGTCGCTCTTGGCCATGCGCAGCACCCGAACCGCGGTCCCGACGCGATACAGGTCGTCGGGGCCCGGCTCGGTCTTCTCCGGGTCGCGCGCGGCGACGGTGACGATCAGGCGGTCGTTCGCGAGCGCCTCGTCGACCAGCCGCTTGGCGCGTTCGGTGGTCGCGACCATCGGCGCGACCAGCGTCGGAAACAGCACGGTGTTGCGCAGCGGCAGCACCGGCAGGACTTCCGGCAGCGGCTCGTCCGCCACCGGCACGCCCGCGCGCTCCGGCGCGACCTCGGGTTCTTCGCCGCGAAGCTCTTCGCTGGTCACGATGGGTTCACCGGTATCACGCGTGCCGTGTTTTCCTTTCTCGGGAGCTCGATCGTCAACATGCCGTCCTCGAGGCGCGCAGTCACTCGGTCCGGATCGTACTGGGCGCGCAGGCGCAACACGCGCTCGAACGGCCCTTGGGCGATTTCGATCAACAGATGCCTCTGGCCGCTGCCGCCGCGGGTGAGGGTCCGGCGGCCGGTGATCTGCAGATACTCGCCGTCGACCACGACGCGCGCGTCGTCGCTGGCGACGCCCGCGAGCTCGACGCGCACCACGATGGCGCGCTCGGTCTCGCACACGTCGAGCGCCGGGCGAAACGCGTCCACGC
>DATFUE010000473.1:0-3915 GCA_035261165.1 Myxococcota bacterium | reverse complement strand
TTGGCGACCGAGCTCGAGATGTCGCACAGCACGACGAGCTTCGGCTTCTCCTTCTTGCGCTGCTTGAACACCAACTCGAACGGGATCCCGCCATTCGCCATGTTGCGGCGCATCGTCGTCTTCAGGTCGAACTTGCCGCGCCGCTCGCGCTTGCGGCGCATCGTGATGATGCTCTTCAGCTTCTGCGCCAGCCGCTGGACGACCTCGCGCAGCTTGCGGAGATCCTCCTCGGTCAGGTTGTAGAAGCTCTTCTCGAGCAGACTCTCGCGCCGGAAGCGCTCGATGTAGTCGTGGTTCTGCTTGTCGAGCTCACGCTCGGTGTACTGGCGAACCGCGCGCCGAACCGCTTCCTGCACGGCCTTCAGCAGATCTCCCAGCGCGCGCAGCTGGTCCTCGTCCATGCCCTCTTCGCGCAGCCGATCCATGAGACTGCGCAGCTCTCCGGCCGCGCCCTCCATGTCCATCTGCTCCATCATGCGCCGCGAGAAGAACCCGATCTGCAGCATGTTGCGGATGTTCTGAACCTCGGCCTCGTCGCCCGACTGCTGGATCAGGTTCTCGAGCGCGTTCGGATCCATGCCGAGCAGCGCTTTCGCGAGCTCGGACATGTCGCCGACGTCCATGTTCTCGAGCATGCGGCGCAGCTGCTCGAGGAGCTGCTCGAGGTCGAAGCCCTCGGGCATTCCCCCCATCGCCTGCTGGAGCTCCTGCCGCAGCTGGTCGTGGAAGCCCGACCAGAACAGGTCGAAGAGCCGATCGTAGGTGTCGATCTCGTCGGAGCGCTTCACCATCGTGGCGCGCAGCGCGTCCTTGAAGAGCTCGCGGTCCTCGAGCGGCAATTCGTCGAGCGCCCCGAAGGCGTCCAGTGACTCCGCGACCGACACGCGCACGCCGGCCTTGCGCAGCAGGTTCGTGAACTCGACGAGCTTCTTCTGCATGGCTAGTGCAGCACGCTCTTCTTGGCGGGCGCCGCGGGCTGCGCCGGTGCGGCCACTGGCGCCCCCGAGGCCTTTTCCGCGGCCTTGCGCTGCAGCAGCGCGTTCAGCTCGCTCTGCGCCTTCGCGATGTCGCCCTGGTGCTTCAGAATCACCATCATCGTGTCGTTCACCAGCTCGGTCTCGAGCTCGTCGGCGTTCAACACCATGAGCGCGCGCGCCCAGTCGAGGGTCTCGGAGATCGAAGGCGTCTTCTTCAGGTCGAGCTTCCGGATGCGCTGCACGAGCTCGACGATGTCCTGCACCAGCCGCGCGCCGATGCCCGGCACCTTGAGCTCGAGGATCCGCACCTCTTCCTCCGTCGACGGGAAGTCGATGTGCAGGTGCAGGCAGCGGCGCTTCAGCGCGTCGGTCATCTCGCGCGCGTCGTTCGAGGTCAGGAACACGAGCGGCACGTGCTTCGCGACGATCGTGCCGACCTCGGGCACGCTCACCGTGTAGTCGGAGAGCACTTCGAGGAGAAACGCCTCGAACTCCGGGTCCGACTTGTCCACTTCGTCGATCAACAGCAGCACCGGCTCGGGCGAGGTGATCGCCTTCAAGAGCGGCCGCGCGACGATGAAGCGCTCGCTGAAGAACACGTCGTCCTGGCTCGCGATGCGCTCGGAGGCCTCCTTGAGGTTCTTGGTGCCGGCGATGACGTCGCTGATCTTGTCGCGCAGCATCTGGGTGTAGAGCAGCTGCTTGGCGTACTCCCACTCATAGAGCGCCTTCGACTCGTCGAGGCCCTCGTAGCACTGCAGGCGAATCAGCTTCCGGCCAACCGCGCTCGCAACGACCTTGGCGAGCTCCGTCTTGCCGACACCCGCGGGGCCCTCGACCAGCACCGGCTTGTTCAGCTTGGTCGCGAGATACACGACCGTCGCGATCTTCTTCCCGGCGATGTAGCTCTGGTCGAGCAGGCGCTTCTGGACCTCGTCGATGCTGTCGAACATTCTGTCTCCCATCTCAGGGCCTCCGTGTTTCAGGGCCAGCGCGCGCGCGCAAGCGCTTGGCCCCTCGGCTCCATGCTCCGCTCCGTGGCCCTCGCCAGAAGCTCTTCCAACCACCCCTGTCGCATGCGCTGCAGGCGCACGCCGTACTCGACGATCATACGCCGGTAGGGGTCCGCTTCGCCCGCCCGGAGCTCGGCGGCGCGCGCCTCGAGGCGCTGTGCGCGGGCCTCCGTCTGCGCGAGTCGCGCGCGGATCTGATCCGCCGCGGCGGGCGCGCCCAGGCGCGCGAAGAAGTTCGCGCGCTGCAGGAACTCGTCGCGCCAGAAGAAGCTCTGGCGCTCGCGCGAGCCCACGGGCTCCTCGCCCTCGAGCCAGCGCGCGAACGCGGCGCGGCCCTTCACGGTGACTCGGTACAGGTGCTTCGTGGGGCTGCGCTGTTGCTCGACGACCTCTTTCTCGATCCAGCCCAGGCTCTCGAGCTTGGCGAGCGCCGGGTAGAGCTGCCCGTCGTTCAGGCCCAGGTCCTTCGAGAACGTCTCCTCGAGCTGCTTGCGGATCGAGTAGCCGTGCGCCGGCGCATCCATCAGCACGCCGAGGAGGGTGTACGCGACCGACATCCCCTAGCTCATCAGGTTCAGGATGTGCCCGAGCTTCTCGCGCTTGGTGCGGAGATACTCGAGGTTCTTGTCGTTCGGGCGCATCTCCAGGGCGATCTGCTCGACGATGTCGAGCCCGTAGCCTTCGAGCCCGGCGCGCTTCTTGGGGTTGTTCGTGAGGATGCGCATGTGCGTCACGCCGAGGTTCACGAGGATCTGCGCGCCGACGCCGAAGTCGCGCGCGTCGGGCGGGAAGCCGAGGCGCTCGTTCGCCTCGACCGTGTCGAGGCCCTCGTCGTCCTGCAGCGCGTAGGCGCGGATCTTGTTCAAGAGGCCGATCCCGCGCCCCTCCTGCCGCATGTAGAGGAGCACGCCGGTGCCCTCTTCCTGGATCATCTTCAGCGCCGTCTGGAGCTGCTCGCCGCAGTCGCAGCGCAGCGATCCGAAGGCGTCGCCGGTGAGACACTCGCTGTGCACGCGGACGAGTGTGGGCTCGCCGGCGCGGATCTCGCCGCGGACGAAGGCGACGTGATCGACCTTGTCGATCTCGTTCTTGAAGACGATCGCGCGGAAGTCGCCGTACATCGACGGCAACGCCGCCTCGGCGCCGCGAGTCACGTGGGTCTCGGTGCGCAGCCGGAACTTGATCAGATCCGCGACGGTCAGGATGCGCAGCTTGTGCCGCACCGCGAACTCGCGCAGGTCGGGCATGCGCGCCATGGTTCCGTCGTCGTTCATGATCTCGCAGATCACCGCGGCGGGCTCGAGGCCGGCGAGGCGCGCGAGGTCGACGCTGCCCTCGGTCTGGCCGGTGCGGCGCAGCACGCCGCCGGGCTTCGCGACCAGCGGAAAGACATGACCGGGTCGCGCGAGGTCCGACGGCCGCGCGCCGGCCGCCAGCGCCACCTGAATCGTGCGCGCGCGATCCGCGGCGGAGATGCCCGTAGTGACTCCCTCGCGCGCCTCGATCGACACCGTGAACGCGGTGCCGTAGGGCGTCTCGTTCTCCGCGTCGCGCACCATCAGCGGGAGGTCGAGCTGCCGCGCGCGCTCCGGTGTGATCGCCAGGCAGATCAGGCCGCGCGCGTGTCGGGCCATGAAGTTCACCGCCTCGGCGCTGCAGTGCGAGGCGGCGATGCAGATGTCGCCTTCGTTCTCGCGATCCTCGTCGTCGGCGAGGATGACCATGCGCCCGGCGCGAAAGTCCTCGATCCCCGCGCGCACCCGGGACATGACGTCGTCGGTCGTGGGGGCCGCCTCGGGCCCGAGCCGCTCGCTGTCGCTCATCCGCTTTCGCCTCGGGGTCGCTACCTAGGAGCTAGGTAAGCGCCTTTCCGGACGGTATCAGCGGGGAGCGGGGGGCGTCAAACGTCCTTCCTTTCCTGGAAG
>DATFUE010000472.1:0-4297 GCA_035261165.1 Myxococcota bacterium | reverse complement strand
CGCGAACCCTGTGCCGCAAGCCGAAGCTCGCGCGCGCGGTGCTGCGCGCAGCGAGCTCCGACGACCCGGAGCTCGCGGCGAAGATCCGCGCCTTTCACGGGGTGGCGAGCGGCCTGCTCGTCAGCGCGCTGCGCGGCGAAGCGGGCGCGACGCTCGCCGGCGCCACGCCGCGTGAGGCGCGCATCTGCAACATGCTGCAGATGGTGTGGTTCGCGGCGCTGGTCGGCTGGATGAGCGCCCAGTACAAGCAGAGCGAGGTCGTCGAGCAGGTGCGGAATGCCGCGGAGCTCGTGCTGCCCTAGAGGACGCGCGCCATCCGCTCGAGGATCTCGCGCAGGATCGCGCGCGAGGTGGCGAAGTTCAGCCGCACGAAGGTCTCGCCTCCCGGGCCGAAGTTCCGGCCATCGGTCAGCGCGACGCGCGCGCGCTCGAGGAAGAACTCGTACGGCGCCGAGCCGCTGAGCTCGAGGCCCGCGCAGTCGAGCCACGCCAGATACAGGGACTCGGGCGAATGGTGCACGATGCCCGGGATGCGCTCGCGCAGGAACTCGGCAACGAAGCGGCGATTCCCGTCGAGATACACGAGCACGTCGTCGAGCCACGGCTGCGCTTCGGTCCAGGCGATCTCGGTCGCGGCGAGGCCGAACGTGCCGAGCCCGCCGCGCACGTGCGCCGGCACAGTCTTGAACTTCTTCAGCAGCTCGTCGCTGCCGAACGCCGCCAGCGCGCAGCGCAGCCCCGCGATGTTGAAGCCCTTCGTCGCCGAGGTGAGCGTGAGCGTGCGCGCCTCGACTTCGGGGCCGAGCGAGGCGAACGGGATGTGCCGCTTGCCCGGATACACGAGGTCGCACTGGATCTCGTCGGCGACGACGATCAGGTCCCGCTCGATCGCCACGCGCGCGATCCCCTCGAGCTCGGCGCGCGAGAACACGCGGCCGGTGGGGTTCTGCGGGCTACACAGAAGCAGGACGTTCGCCCCCGAGTCACACACCCGGCGCAGCCCGTCGAGGTCGAGCTCGTAGGCCTCCGCTCCGCGCACCAGGGGATTCAAGAGCAGCCGGCGGCCGGTCTCGCGCACCGCGTGGAAGAACGGCGGGTACACCGGCGGCTGCAGGATGACTCCGCCACGCGGCTCAGTGAAGGTCTGCAGCGCGATGTAGATGCCCTGCACCACGTCGGAGAGCACGAGCACGCGCCTCGGATCCACGGTCCAGCCGAAGCGCTCGAGCATGCGCTTGGCGAACACCGTCGGCAGCGCGGACGGCGTGGGGTTCTGCGGGTAGCCGAGGTCGTGGATGCGCGTGGCCTCGGCGAGATGGCGCGCGATCGGCTCGGCGACGGGAAAGTCCATGTCCGCCACCCACGCCGGCAGGACGTCGGGCGGATAGTCGGCCCACTTCTCGCCGCGCCTGCGCCGCAGCTCCGCGATGTCGAGGTCGTCGAAGCTCACGGCGCCGATTCTAACGGGAGGCGTTCGCGTTGGCCGCTGCGCAGCCACACGAGCTCGAGGCGCGGCGCCGGCTCGCCCGGGAAGAGACGCGCGACGCCGCGCGCGTACACGGAGAGCTGCGCCCGGTAGCGCTCGCGCGCTTGGGGGTCCGGGGCTTTGTCCGTCTTGTAGTCGGCCACGACGAGCGCGCCGTCGCCGGGATCGCGGTAGAGGAGATCCAAGGTCCCGCTCCAGCCGCGGCCGTCGTCGTCTCGGAACAGGAGAGGCAGCTCGCGGCCGAGAACCTCGACCGACGCCAGCGCGGCGGGGAGCTTGCTCGCGAGAATTGTCTCGAGCGCGGCTCGGGCATCCGCTGCGATGGCGGATTCGGGAGCAGCTGCGTTTCTCGCCGCGCGAGTCACCGCGGCGCCGAGCAGCGCGCGCGCCGCCGCCCTGTCGCGGAAGTCCCAGCGTTCGAGAAGCTCGTGAAGTGCGGAGCCGACGGCGCGCGCGGTCTCGGCTGCCGCTTCGCGCGCGGCGATGACCCGGGGCGGCATCGACTCGTCGAGGTCGGCGCGCGCCCCGGCGTGCTCTTCCTCCTCTTCCGGAATTCCCGAGGGTCGGGCGAGGAGTGGCTGGGCGGACGCGCGCGCGATCTCCGCCGCGGCGGCGGTGCGGTCCAGCGCCGCGAGCGCGCTCGGTCTTTCGGGTGACTCGATTCGACTGACTCCCCGAACGTCCGCCCCCGAGAGCGTCTTGACGACGACTTCCGAATCGCTCCAACCCTTCAGCAGCTGACCGAACGTACCTCTGCCGGCCGGAATCGAACGCGCAGCCTCCGCGAGGATGAGCTTCTCCTTCGCGCGCGTCGCGGCGACGTAGAACAAGCGCCGTGACTCGGCATCCTTGTGCGTATCCTCGATGCGGTCGCGCTCGAGCCAGGTCGAGGACGAGGCCGCGCGCGTGCGGACCGCCAGCGCGTCTTGCTCGCGCGAGAAACGCAGCGCGTCGTCGCTGTCCGGCGGCTCGCCCCGCGCCAGGTCGGCCAGCACGACGACGTCGAACTCGAGCCCCTTCGCGCCGTGCACCGACAGCACGCGAACCGCGTCGATGTCGGGTAGGGGCTCCGCCGCGGAGCGACGCTGCTCCTCGCTCACCAGCGTGGCGACCCAGTGACTCAGGTCGAGCTCTGGCGCCGCGCTGGCGCGCGCGGCCAGGCGATCGAGCATCGCCGCGAGATCCGCCACGCGCCGCACGCCGTCGAGCGCGGCCGCGTGGAGCGCCAGCATCGGTGTCTCGTCGCGCAGCGCGGCGAGCACCCGCGCGAGCGGCTCGCTCGCGACGCGCGTGTGCCAGCGCGTGAGCGCGGCGAATGCGCGAGCGAGGTTGGGCACCGCCGCGGCGTCGACAGGGGCGGTCGTGTAGAGCCAGCTGCCCTTCTTCTGACTCGCATGTCGGGCGAGCTCCGCGTCGGGAGTTCCGCCGAGCGGTGAGCGCAAGAATCCCAGCACCGCGGGCGCGTCGGCCGGATTCGCGAGCGCGCGCAACAGCGCCGTGAGTTGCTGCAATGCCGGGTCGCGATCGGCTTCCTCGGTGCGCCCGACCCACACCGGAATGTCTCTCCGCTGGAACGCGCGCACGTAGACGAGGGCGTCGGTGAGCGCGCGAAGCAGGAGGGCGACGCTGCGGGGGCGGAATCGACCCGCGGCGACCTCGCCGGCGACCCAGCTCGCAATGGCCTCGGCCTCGCGCTCTCGCGCCACCTCCGCAGACGCCTTTTCGCCGATGCTCCAGCGCTCGATCCGGGGCTCGTTCGTGGCCTTGCGCGCCGCCTCGAGCCCGTCGTAGGTCACGTACGCCGCGAGTGACTCCGCGGATCCGCCGGCCGGCGGCTCGAAGGTCTGCCGAAACAGGCGATCGAGCGGACGGAGCAGCTCCGGCACCGCCCGGAAGTTGCGTGTGAGTACCAGGGGCTCCTTGCCCCGCGGCTCGAGAATCTGCGCGACGGCCTTCTTGTAGGCGGTGATGTCCGCGCCCCGGAAGCGGTAGATCGCCTGCTTCGGGTCGCCGACGATGAAGAGACTCCCCGCGCGCGGGGGACCGCCCGGGGGCTCGCTGACCAGGAACACGATCTGATACTGGAGCGGGTCGGTATCCTGGAACTCGTCGAGGAACAGCACGCGATAGCGCGCGCCCACGGCGCTGCGCACGCCCGGATGATTCTCGAGCAAGTCGCGAGTCAGTACGAGCAGCGCGTCGAAGGGCAGGATGCCGCGCCGCCGCGCCTCGCTGCGCACCTCGCGCGCGAAGGGGAGAATCAGCGTGAGCGCATCGCGGAGCAGGTCGTCGTCGATCTTGCGCAGCCTCTTGAGTTGCTTGTAGATCTCGTCTGCGAGCGCCTCCGCCGCGGGGTGATCCTTCGACTTCGGCCCACTACTCACCTCGAGCAAGCCGAAGGACCCGCCCTTTCGATCGAAGCGCGCGCTCTCGAGCTCCTTCCGGAACGCCTGTGCTCCAGAGTCGCGCAGCGCGATCAGCGTCCCTCGCGCCGCGGCGACGTAGCTCTCCGGGCCCAGCGCGGGTGTGACTCCGAAACCCAGCTCGTCGATCTCATGGATCTTCGCGTCCAGCCAGGGCCCGAGGACTGTGCCCACCCCCGGAAGGGGCTCGGCGAGTGACTCGTCCGAGATCGCGAAGGTCGCCGCCATGCTCGCCAGGTTCTCGAGCTCGCGGAGCGCGAGAAGGTCGAGCACCCGCGAGAAGCGCGCGCTCTCGGCGCCATCGAGGCCGCCGGGACCCGTCAGAAAGCGCTCCCAGACCTCCTCGACGAGGTCCGCGAAGCGCCCCCCGGTGTCGACCTGAAAGTCG
>DATFUE010000471.1:0-6128 GCA_035261165.1 Myxococcota bacterium | reverse complement strand
TGGCTGCTGGCGAAGACCGAGCGGCTGATCGTCGCGACGGGCATCGCGAACATCTACGCGCGCGATCCCGCGGCGAGCGCGTCGGCGCAGAAGACCCTGGCGGAGCAATCGAACGGCCGCTTCCTGCTCGGGCTCGGCGTCTCGCACCGGCCACTGGTCGAAGGGGTGCGCGGACACGTGTATGCCAGCCCGGTGAAGACCATGCGCGCCTATCTCGAGCGCATGCAGAAGTCGCCGTACACCGCGCCGCAGCCCGCGGAGCCGCCGCCGACCGTGCTCGCGGCGCTCGGCCCCCAGATGCTGAAGCTCGCGGCAACCGTGACGCAGGGCGCGCATCCCTATTTCACGACGCCCGAGCACACGGCAATGGCGCGCGCGAAGATGGGCCCGGACGCGTGGCTCTGCGTGGAGCAGAAGGTCTTGCTCGAGAGCGACCCGCAGAAGGCGCGCGCTCTCGGACGCGGCGCCGCCGCGATATATCTCGGCCTCGAGAACTACTGCAACAACTGGAAGCGGCTCGGCTTCACTGACTCCGATCTCGCGAACGGCGGCAGCGACGCCTTCATCGACGCCACGATCGCCTGGGGCGACGCCGGCGCGATTCAGAAGCGAATCCGCGCGCACCAGGATGCCGGCGCATCGCACGTCTGCATCCAGCCGATCAATCCCGCGGGCGTGCCGCTGCCCGACTGGCGCGTGCTCGAAGCACTCGCGCCGCGGCGTTAGGCAGGCCGTGGCGCGCGAGACCGTTCTCGAGTCACTCGCCGGCGGCGTCCTGAGACTCACCCTGAACCGCCCGGCGCAGAAGAACGCCTTCAACACGGTTCAGTGGCGCGAGCTGCGCGCCGCTCTGGCGGAAGCGCGCGCCGACGACGCGGTGCGCGCGGTCGTGCTGACCGGTGCCGGCGGCGCGTTCTCGGCGGGCCAGGACCTGTCGGAGATGGCGAAGTCGACGACCGCGCCGGCCGGCGGCGAGCACCCGTTCGGCGCGTTCCTCGACGAGCTGTGCGCGTTCGACAAGCCGCTCGTCGCGGCGGTGAACGGCGTCGCGGTCGGAATCGGACTCACGATCCTCCTGCACTGCGACTTCGTGTACGTGGCCGAGGGCGCGCGCCTGCGCGCGCCCTTCGTCACGCTCGGGGTCGTGCCGGAGGCGGCGTCGAGTCACTTGCTGCCGCTCATGATCGGCTGGCGCGCGGCGCAGGAGCTCCTGTTCGGCGACGGCTGGATCGACGCGAAGCGCGCCGCGGAGCTCGGCCTCGCGAATCGGATGTGCGCGCCCGGCGAGCTGCTCGCGGTGGCCGGCGAGAAAGCCGCCGCGCTGGCCGCGCTTCCGCCCGAAGCGCTGCGCCACACCAAGCGCCTTCTGCTCGCCACGCGCGACGCCGAAGTGCGCGCTGCGCGCGCGCGCGAGGACCAGGCGTTTCGCGTGCGCGTCGGCTCGCCCGAGAACCTCGAAGCGGTGCGCGCCTTCTTCGAGAAACGCTCCCGATCGACTTCGCTCGGCTAGCGCCTCGCTGCGCGCGGCTCCGCCGCTTGCGGCCTCGCTCGGGGCGGCGCCCGCCTCCGTGACTCCGCTCGCCTGCGGCTCGCTGCGCGCGGCTGCGCCGCTTGCGGGCTCGCTCGGGGCGGCCCTCGCCTCGCCTACCGTGGCTCCAAACGGAAGACGAGGGCGCCGTCGTCGGCGACGTCGGGGGTGATGGTGTATTTCTCGCGGTAGAGTGCGGCGACGTGCTCGATCTCGCTCCGCTCCGTCACGCGCACGGCTCCTCGCTCGTAGACGTCGTTGCACAGACGCACGCGCACTCGAGGGTCCGCGAGGGCGCGCCGGGCCCAGTCGCTCGAGCCCCCGAGGACCGTCGCGACCCACAGGCGCGATCCCTCCGAGACGAAATGCACGTTCACGGAGACGGGCGCGATCGGATCGGTCTCGAGCTCCAACACCCGGTTCGCCGCGCAGGGCCATTCGTCGACCGGCGCAGTCACGACCCGGCCCGAGAGGCGGCCGTCCGGAAAAGGCCCGAGCGGGCCGAAGCAGCCGAGTGCGACGAGCGCCGCGAGCAACGTTCCGCGAGTCAGGGCGAAGTCCACGTCGGATCAGCGCGGGTCGAGGCGGAACTGCAGCGGACCGAAGGCGCCGTTCGGGTCGCGCTCGTAGTCGTACTTCTCCTCATACAGCGAGAGCACGAGCTCCACCTCGGCCGCATCGGTGACTTGCAGGGCGAGTCGCTCATAGAGCTTGTCGCCCACGCGCACGCGCAGCCGCGGGTCCGCGAGCAAGTTCTTGGCCCAGGTGCTGGTGTGACTCCCGGCGGTGACCCAGAGGTTCGCTCCTTTCGCGACGCACCAGACGTTCACCGAATACGGGTCGTTCGGGCTCGTCTCGAGCTGGACGGTCTGGACGTCGCGTGTGAAGGACCAGTCGTCGACGGGCGCGCTCACGACCTGGCCGTCCAGCCGGCCGTCGTGGATCCAGCCGATCGGACCGCCGCAGGCGGCGAGCCAGAGCGCCGCGGCCACGAGCGAGGCGCGAGTCACTGGAGCTTGTGCGCCGTGGGCAGGTAGTCCTCCGCGAGCTTGGCCAGCGTGAAGCGCGCGCCGGCGGCGTCACGCGCGAACGCGAACAGGATCACCTGGTCCGCGCCGGCGCGGTGGTAGGCCTCGAGCTTCTTCGGGCTCATCTCGCGCAGGTACGGCGAGACGGTGATCTGCACGTCGGCGCGCTTCCGGCCGCGCTGGGCGAGGAAGCCGTCGAGCGCGCGCAGCCGCTCCGCGAGCTGCTCGGGCTCCACGTTGAAGCCGTACCAGCCCTGACCGATTTGCGCGACCCGGCGCAGCGCGGCGTCGCTCTCGCCGCCGAAGTGGATCGGCGGGTGCGGCTTCTGCACCGGCTTGGGGTACTGCCGGCACGCGGGCAGCTCGTAGAACTCGTCCTTGTACTCCGACACGTCGTCGCACCAGAGCCGCTTCATCACCTCGAGATACGAGACACAGCGCTCGCCGCGGCGCTCGAAGGGCACGGCGACGGCGCGAAACTCCTCGGCGAGCCAGCCGACGCCGACGCCGAGGTCGAGCCGCCCCGCGGACAGCCAGTCGACGTTCGCCGCTTCCTTCGCGGTGTACACCGGGTTGCGTTGCGGCACGAGGCAGATGCCGGTGCCCAGCCGGATCGTGCTGGTGCACGCCGCGAGATACGACAGCGCGCCGAACGGCTCGAGGATCCCCGACGCGCCGCCTGCGGGGATGCGTCCGTCCGCCGAATACGGGTACTTCGACGCGTACTCGTCGAAGAGCACCACGTGCTCGGCGACCCACATGGAGTCGAAGCCGGCGCCTTCGGCGGCCTCTCCGACCGCGCGCAGGAATGGACCGTCGGCCAGGGGAGTCGCGAACGGCAGGAACACTCCGAGCTTCATGGGCACCTCCGCGGGGGTTCGGGCGGCAGGCTATCATGCGCGGCGATGACGGGAAGAACGGTCTTGATCACGGGCGCGAGCGCGGGCATCGGCAAAGCGACGGCGAGTGAGCTCGCGGCGCGCGGTGCGCGCGTCGCGCTCTTGTGTCGCGATCCCGCGAAGGCGGAAGTGGCGCGCGGCGAGATCCGCGCGCGCACGCCCGCGGCGCAGGTCGACGTGCTGGCGCTCGACCTGTGTAGCCTGGCCTCGGTCCGGGCGTGCGCGAAGGCGGTGCTCGATGCGTACCCGCGGATCGACGTGCTCGTGAACAACGCGGGCGTGGTCCCCTCGACCTTGCGACTCACCGCCGACGGCTTCGAGGAGCAGATCGGCGTGAACCACCTGGGCCACTTCCTGCTCACGAGCCTGCTGCTCGAGCGGCTGACCGCGAGCGCGCCCGCACGCGTGGTGACCGTGAGCTCGATGATGCACGCCGGTGGCGCGATCGACTTCGCGAGCTTCCGCGGCCCCGCGAAGTACAACGCGATCGCCGCCTATCGCCAATCGAAGCTCGCGAACATCCTGTTCGCCAACGAGCTCGCGCGGCGGGGCGCGGCGCGCGGAGTGACTTCGAACTCGCTGCACCCCGGCGGCGTCGCGACCGAGATCATGCGCGACGCCAACGTGCTCGTCCGCGTCGGCATTCGCTTGGTGGGTAAGACACCCGAGAAGGGCGCGCGCACCTCGGTCCAGCTCGCGAGCGCTCCGGAGCTCGAGCGCACGACCGGGAGATATTTCGTGAGTGGCCGCGAGAAACCACCGGACGCGGCCGCGCAGGACGTCGCGCTGGCGGGGCGCCTCTGGGACGAGAGCGCGAAGCTCGTGGGCCTGGACTGATGGACGTCGATCGGGCGCGCCGCTTTCCGTTCGCGGCGCGACCCGGCTCGGTGCCCCTGCGCATCGCCCGCGCCGAGGGCGCGTGGCTCTACACCGAAGAGGGCCAGGCGATCCTGGACGCCGCCGGCGGCGCGATCGTCGCGAACGTGGGCCACGGCAGGCGGGAGGTCGCCGAGGCGTACGCGCGCGAGGTCGAGCGCGTTACGTACGTCGTGCCGCCGTTCGCCACCGAGAGCCGCGTGCGCCTGGTCGAGCGCCTCGTATCGCGCTGGCTGCCGGCGGGACTCACTCGCGTCGCGTTCACCAGCGGCGGCTCGGAATCGGTCGACGCGGCGATCCGCATCGCCCGCGCGCACCACGTCGCCGCCGGCCGGCCGGGTCGCTGGAAGGTGATCGGCCGCGAGCTTTCGTATCACGGCACGACGCTCGCGACCCTGGCGATCGGCGGACACGCGAAGCGCCGCGCCGGCTTCGAGCCCTGGCTCGCCGAGCTGCCCAAGGCGCCCGCCTGTTACTGCTGGCGCTGCCCGCTCGGGAAGACCTATCCGAGCTGTCGCACGGCCTGCGCGGGCGAAGTCGAAAAGGCGATCGTCGCAGCGGGACCCGAGACGGTGGCCGCATTCATCGCCGAGCCGATCGGCGGCTCGACCGCGGGGGCGCTCGTGCCTCCGGACGAATACTGGCCGGAGGTCGCCGACATCTGCCGCAGGCATGGCGTGCTGTTGATCGCGGACGAGGTCATGACCGGCTTCGGGCGCACGGGCAAGAAGTTCGCGGTCGACCACTGGGGAGTCACTCCCGACATCCTCGTCGCTGGGAAGGGACTCACCGGCGGCTATGCGCCCATGGGCGGCGTGTTCGCGAGCGACGCGGTCGTCGAACCGATCGTGGAGCGCCGTCAGGAGCTGATGTTCTTCACCTACTCCGCGCATCCCGCGACCTGCGCCGCGGCGGATCGCGTGCTGCAGATCCTCGAGCGCGAGGCGCTCGTGACTCGCGCCGCGACCCTGGGCGAGAAGCTGGGCAAGCGGCTCGGGCGCCTGCTCGCGCACCCGAACGTGGGCGACGTGCGCGGGCGCGGCCTGCTCTGGGCGATCGAGCTCGTCGCGGACAAGGTCACCCGCGAGCCATTCCCGGCGAGCGTCGGCTTCACGAACCGCGTCGTCGCCGCGGGTCTCTCGCACGGCATCTTCGCCTACGGCGGCGGCGTCGACCCGGCGCGCGACGTGATCACCTTCGGCCCGCCGTTCACGATCAGCGAGCACGAGATCGAGCTGATCGGCGAGCGCATGGAGCTCGCGCTCGAGAGCGCGCTCGCGCGCATGACCTGACGCGCGAGTCACTCCTCCCGCAGATAGCTCCAGCCGCTGTCGAGCATGAGCAGCCGGTGGCGCGGCCCGGGGCGCTCGGGATCGCGCGCTTCCCAGCCGGCGTCCGCGGGGTACAGCGAGCAGGCCCCGCCCGCGAGGCGAACCACGCGGGGCAGAAACACCGCCGGAGTCACGGCGCGCACCGCGGCCAGAGCGTCCGCCGCGCGGCGGTGCGGCGCGAGCCCGCACAGAGTCACGAAGGTCGGCGGCGGCAGCTCGATCTCTCCCCTGCCCCGCGCTTCGAGCGCCGATCGCGGCGTGCGCCACGCGTGCTCGTGGATCTCGCCCCCGTCTACACGAACTTGCGTAGCGTCGCCGAGGCCGATGAAGAACCACGTCGCGAAGCGCTTCGGCAGGCCCTCCGGGGTGGTCCAGTGCGAGATCTGCACCAGCGCGTCGGGGTCCACGCTGAGTCCCGCTTCCTCGCGCGCCTCGCGCGCCGCGGCCCGGCGCGCCGCGCCCTCTT
>DATFUE010000470.1:0-4376 GCA_035261165.1 Myxococcota bacterium | reverse complement strand
CCGTCTGGGTGCTTGACCTCACCGGTCGACGTCTGAACCGTGCCGTTGACCACGATCTGGCCGTCGTCGGCCTTCGAGATCGTGATGCGCGGGTTGGTCGGCGCGCCGTTGCCGAGCGACTTGCTCCGCACCGGCGGGTCGCTGGGCTGGCTAGCGCTACCAGTCAGGACACCTACGCCGTTGTCCAGCTGCCAGGCGTACTCGAGCGTCGTGCCGCCCAGTGCGCAGCTTCCGCTCGCGCCGGAGCCGGCTGAGGGGGGTCCCGTACTCGGGGGGACCCCCTGAAGCGGCGACGGACGCCGACCGGGCGGCGACTCGGAATCCGAAGAAATGCAGCCCGAGCGCTCGCCGGATGCCGACGAACCTCAGGCGTACTCGCCGGGTGAGGAGGCGCCGGCGACGCGCGGGCGGCGAGTCATATCGATCTACGCTACCTACACCGAACGGTGTCGATGCGGCGGGCGGAGCCGGAGCCCCGCACCTCGATGCGGTACTGCGGCTCGAAGCCGAGCTCCTCGTGCGCCAGCCGCGAGGACGGCACGATGCCGTAGCGCTCGAACGCCGCGCCGGGCGGCGCGGCGCGGCCGAGCATTCGCTCGAAGAGGCCGAGCGCACCGCCCAGCGCCGTGGGCAGGGCGATGCCCGCGATGCGCCGCTCGCTCGAGCCGAGCTGCGAGCGCGGGAACACCTCGCGGCCCGCGATGTTGTAGACTCCCGGCCGGTCGGCGTGCAGCGCCAGCACGATGGCCCGCGCGACGTCGCGCTCGGAGACGACCGCGAGCATCGGGTCGTAGCCGACGGCGGGATCCGCGTGCGCGAGCGGCGGCGAGTTCAGGAATCCGCCCCCCTCGGTCACGATCGTGGCCGCGCGCAGGATGGTCATGCGCAGCGCCGAGCCGTGCAGCTCGCCCTGACACACGAGGTCCGCGTCGATCCAGGCGCGCACGAGTGAGTCGCCCTCGCCGTCGAAGCCGAGCAGCTGCCCCTCGGACACCACGTTGCCGTTGCCCGGCTCGGGCTCGTAAACGAACGCGGACGAGAGGTACACGAAGCGCTCGATGCCGCCCTTCACGGCGCACTCCTCGACGAGCCGGCGCGTCTCCGACACCAGAGAGTGTATCCCCCCCGGCACCCGCTCCCCGGGCCGCTCCTCCGCGAACGGCAGGTGAATCACCGAGTCGGGGCGGGCGCGCGCGAAGCGCTCCGAGTGCAGGAAGCTCTGCAGGTGGCGCGCCTTGGCGAGGTCGAGCCGCTGGTAGGCGATCTTCCCGCGGTACGGCGCGAGATAGCTCGGCTCCGCCTCGGTGCCGACGCCGAGCGCGAGCGCGACCTCCGGATCGTGGAACAGCGCCTTGATCACGCGCCGCCCGACGGGCGATTCCACGTGAGTCACCAGAACGCGCCGCATCAGCGTCTCTGGGCGCGCCTATCCAACACGCGCTGATCGACCATCTCCTGGATGCGGCGTCTCACTTGCTCCGCCATGTAGCGGACGGCGTGCGGATCCTCGAGCGACTCGGGCGGATACTCGTCGTAGAAACGGAACGGCTCGCCGTAGGCGATCTCGTAGCGCACCGGGTAGGGCAGGAGACCCAGCGGACCGAGCAGCGGGAAGGTCGGCGTGACCGGAAAGAACGGGAGCCCGAGCAGCTTCGCCAGCGGCTTCAGGTCCCAGAGCACCGGCGCCTGATCGTCGGCGCCGACCACCGCGACCGGGATGATCGGCACGCGATGGCGCAGTGACTCCTCGACGAAGCCGAGGTGGAACGGCTGCAGCACGTAGCGCTCGGCCGCGCGCTTGCGGACGCCGGCCATTCCCTCGGGAAAGATCAGTACCAGCTGCTTCAGGTGCAGCAGCTCGCGCACGTTGTCGCGGCTGCCGACGACCTGGCCGACGCGCGCGTAGAAGACGTTCACGAAGGGCAGCGTCCCCGCCCAGCGATCGACGACCGTGCGCACGAGCCGGGGCGGCTTCCCGGCGAGCACGCCATCGACGACGATCATGGTCGCGTCGAAGGGCAGGAGCCCGCCGTGATTCGCGGCGAGGATCGCCCCTTCCTTCTCGGGCAGCACCGCGTGGCCGGAGCTCTCGACCCGGAACCAGTACTTGTAGAGCAGCTTGAAGAACGCGAGCGCACGGCGCGTGACGCGCGGCGAGAGACCGAACTCGTCGTACGCGCGACCGCCGAGCCCGGCGTTGAGCGTCGCGAGTCGGTCCTCGTCGGCGGACGTGAGCAGCATGCCCGCCAGGCGATCGAGCGCGCCCACAGACTCGTCGCGGTCGTCGAAGCTCGGCAGCTCGGGAACCGGCGGCCCGAGATCGGGCACCTCCTGCGGCTCTTGGTACGCGTGCGTCTGAGCGGGCGCCGGCGCGGCTTCGGCGACCATGCGCAGGCTTCGCTCGCGCATGCGAATCAAGTACGGAAGCGTGCCGTCGCCCTGCGTGAACGGGTCGGAGCCGAGCGACGGACCCAGGTCGGCGGGCAGCTCGTCGTAGTTCATCGCCGCTCCCGGGTGGGCTCGCGCGCGAGCAGCTCGTCGGCGACCGCGGCCATCCAGGCTGCGGCGGTCGAGCGCGGCGCGTACTCGAAGATCGTCTTCGCTCGGCTCTGCGCCTCGTCGACGAGCACCGAGTAACCCAGGACCGTCTGCGAGAGCTGCTTCGGGAAATGGAAGCGCAGCTTCTCCAGGATCTCGGCCGCCATGCGCGTGTTGCGATGAAACGTCGCAACGACGAGCGAGATCTCGAGCCCGGGATGCGCGAAGCGGGTGCGAACCATTTCGACGGTGCGCGTCATTTCCGCCGCGCCATCGAGCGCGAGATAGGTCAATGGCACCGGCAGTACGATCTCGTTCGCAGCGAGCAATACGTTCAACGTGATCGTGCCGAACGACGGCGGCGCGTCGAACAGGATGAAGTCGTAGTTCGTCGCGCGCTCGAGCGCCTTTTGCAGAAAGTGGTTCTCGTCGCCACCGCGTTGCGCGACCTCGCGCGCAAAAAGCGCAAGCGACTTGTTCGACGGCACGATGTCGAGGTACGGGTGCCGCGCTCTCTGCACGGGCAGCGTGGGGCGCGTCGCCTCGCCGAGCATCGTGTCGAGCAACAGATCGAGCGCGGTGCGCCGCGCGGCGCCGCCATCGACGCCGAGCACCTTGCCGAGCTGCCCCTGCGGATCGAGATCGACGAGCAGCACGCGCTTGCCGCGCTCGCGCGCGAGAAAGTCACCGATGCTCGAGACAAGCGTCGTCTTGCAGCTTCCGCCCTTCTCGTTGATGAAGGCGATGCGGCGTGCGTCCGTGATGGCCCCCTGGGGAACGAGGCATCGTGGCCCTCGGTGCGACGCTCCTGCTCTCGTTTGTTATTCGAGACGGCGCGTGCTGTCAACGAATCTTCGCGCTCGACGCGCGCGCGGATGTGTTTCTGCTCACACGCGTTCGAGCCGAGCGCGCAGCGACTTTGAAACTTTTGCCGTGTGCGCGAGACGAATCGGGGTGATGGACACCCGACCGCTGCGCACGATCGCGATATCGCTCTCGGGCGGAACCGACTCGACGTCGCGCAGCGCGCCGTCGAAGTCGTGCACGTACACGCCCTCGCGCGCGCGCCGGAACAGTCGGTCGTAGCCGACGACCGCGAGCTCGGTGAGCACGCGCGGCGTATCGAGCTCGGCGTCGGAGGGATAGTTCACCGAGATCAAATCGACGTCGTCGGGAAAGCCGGTCTCGCGGAGCGTGCGCACCACGTCGGCGCCGACGCGCGCCGCGCGCTTCCACACCGGGTGCGACGGGTTCGCGACCGCGTCCTGCTTCCAGTGTCGATCCTCGCCGACGCGGCCGACCGAGAGAGCGATCGCAGCGATCCCAGCGATCCAACCTTCCATCGCCGCGCCGATCGTGCCGCTCGACAGGAAGAACCCGAGCCCGACGTTGAGCCCGATGTTCACCCCGGAGACCACGAGCTCCGGCGGCTCGCCGAAGAGTGAGTGCACCGCGAGGTTCGTGCAGTCGGCCGGATAGCCGTCGACTGCGAAGATCTCGATCCCTTCGCGCACGAGCTTCGTCACCTCGAGCTCGTCCCAGCGCGAGATCGCCTTGCCGATCCAGCTCCGCTCCTTGGACGGCACGGCGACGCGAACCGCGCCGAGCGCAGAGAGCTCGTGAATCAGCGGAAGCAGCGCGGGCGAATCCACGCCGTCGTCGTTCGTGACCAGGATGTAGCTCACGGCGCGGCAGCATAGCCCGCTCGGGTAGGATTGGCCGAAAGGGACGAATGGCCGACGACGGGCTCTCGATGCGAGACATCCGCGCGCGACTCGCGGCATACCAGCCGAAGCTCGCCGGACCGCCCGCGGGCGATCACTGGCTCGCGGCCGTCG
>DATFUE010000469.1:0-8770 GCA_035261165.1 Myxococcota bacterium | reverse complement strand
CGCGCGCTCCTGGAGGGACGCCTCGCGCTCGGAAACGTCCTCGACCCGAAGCTCGCCCCGTTCTCGGCGCTGAACACCGCGCTGCTCAGCGGCGGCGCCTTCGTCGACGTCACGACCGAGGAAGTGGAGTCACTTCCGATTCACGTCGTGCACTGGCTCGACGGCGGGGCGCCGCAGGCGCTGAATCCGCGCGTTCACGTCGTCGTGAGAGCGGGCGCGAGCGCGACGCTCGTCGAGCACTTCATCGGTGCGCCCGGCACGCGCAGCCTCTCGAACTCGGCCACGGAGCTCGTGGTCGAACGCGACGCGCGCCTGCGCTACGTGCAGGTGCAGGAGCTGCCGGAGAGCGCCTTCCACGTCTCGAGCCTCGCGACGCACCAGGAGGCGGGCAGTCGGCTCGAGCTCGCTTCGATCGCGCTCGGCGGCCGGCTCGGGCGCGTCGAGATCTCCTCGACCCTGTCCGGCGAGCACGCGGAGCTCGATGCGAACGGCTTGTATCTCGGCCGCGGGTCACAACACCAGGACCACCACACCACGATCGACCACGCGTCGCCGCGCACCACCAGCCGCGAGCTGTTCAAGGGAATCCTGGACGGCCGCGCGCACGGCGTGTTCCACGGCCGCGTCCACGTGCGGCCGGACGCGCAGAAGATCGACGCCTCGCAGACCAACCGCACCTTGCTGCTCTCCGACGGCGCGGTGATCGACTCCAAGCCTCAGCTCGAGATCTACGCCGACGACGTGAAGTGCAGCCACGGCGCCAGCGTCGGCCAGCTCGACCCGGATCAGATCTTCTACCTGCGCGCGCGCGGGCTCGAGCTCGAGCGGGCGCGCGCGCTGCTCAGCTTCGGGTTCGCGAGCGAGCTGCTCGCGAAGCTCCCGCTCCAGGCGCTGCGCGAGTCACTCGAGCGCACCTTGCTCGCCTGGCTACCCCTCGGAGGCGCACCGTGAGCTTCGACCCGGAGAAGGTCGCCCTCGAGTTCCCCATCCTCACCCGCAAGGTGCACGGGAAGCGGCTCGTGTATCTCGACAGCGCGGCCTCGAGTCAGAAGCCCGAGGCGGTGATCGACGCGGTCTCGAACTACTACCGCACCTCGCACGCGAACGTGCACCGCGGCGTGCACACGCTGTCCGAGGAGGCGACCGCGCTCTACGAGGCGGCGCGCGAGTCGGTCCGCGGCTTCCTGAACGCCGCGGCGGCGCGCGAGATCGTGTTCGTGCGCGGGACGACCGAGGCGATCAACCTGGTCGCGCAGGCGTACGCGCGGCCCCGACTCGGCCCGGGCGACGAAGTGCTGATCTCGGAGCTCGAGCACCACTCGAACCTCGTCCCCTGGCAGATGGTCTGCGAACAGACCGGCGCCACGCTGGTGGTCGCTCCGATCGACGCGCGCGGCGACATCATCGTCGAGGAGTACGCGCGGCGAGTCACAGAGCGCACGCGCCTGGTCGCGCTCGCCCATGTCTCGAACGCGCTCGGCACGCTGAATCCGATCCGCGAGCTCGCCCGGATCGCGAAGCGCGCCGGCGCGGTCGTCGTCGTCGACGGCGCGCAGGGTGTGCCACACCTGCCGGTCGACGTGCGCGCGCTGGGCTGTGACTTCTACGCGTTCTCCGGGCACAAGATGTACGCGCCCACCGGCATCGGGGCGCTCTGGGGCCGGCTCGAGCTGCTCGACGCCATGGAGCCCTGGCAGGGCGGCGGCTCGATGATCAAGAACGTGACCTTCGCAAAGACCGAGTACGCGCGCGCGCCCGAGCGCTTCGAGGCCGGCACGCCGGACATCGCCGGGGCGGTCGGCCTGCACGCGGCGATCGAGTGGCTGCGCGCGCTCGACCTCGACGCCGTACACAGACATGAGTCCGATCTCCTCGCCTACGCGAGCGCGCGGCTCGCCGAGATTCCGACGGTTCGCTTGATCGGCACCGCCCGCGAGCGCGCCGGCGTCGTCTCGTTCGTCGTGGGCGACGTGCACGCGCACGACGTCGGCACGATCCTCGATGGCGAGGGCGTCGCGGTGCGCGCCGGACACCACTGCGCGCAGCCGGTGATGGAACGCTTCGACGTGCCCGCGACCGCGCGCGCATCCTTCGCGGTGCACAACACGCGCGCCGATGTCGATCGGCTCGCCGCGGGGGTGCGCCGCGTACTGGAGATTTTCGGCTGATGTCGGACCTGCGCGATCTCTACCAGGAAGTGATCCTCGATCACACGAAGCGGCCGAGGAACTTCGGCCCGCTCGGCAGCGCGACTCACCGCGCGACCGGCCGGAATCCCCTGTGCGGCGATCAGCTCGTGCTGATGCTCGACATCAAGGACGACGTCGTGCGCGACGCGCACTTCGCGGGCAAGGGCTGCGCGATCTCGACGGCGTCGGCGTCACTGCTCACCGAGGCCGTCAAGGGCAAGACGACCGCGGAGGCGCACGGGCTCTTCGAGCTGTTCCACGCCGCGGTGACCGCGCCCTCCGAGGCGGTCCTGGATCTCGACGCCCTGGGCAAGCTCGCGGCGCTCGCGGGCGTGCGCGAATTTCCCATGCGCGTGAAGTGCGCAAGCCTGGCCTGGCACACGCTCGAAGCCGCACTCGCCGGCGCGAGCACGCCGGTGTCGACGGAGTGACTGGCGATGAGTGACGCCCCTGCGATTCGAGACGCGGTCATCGAGGTGCTGCGCACCATCTACGACCCGGAGATTCCGGTCAACATCTACGAGCTCGGGCTCGTATACGCGATCGACGTCGACGACGAGAACCACGTCAAGGTGCGCATGACCCTGACCTCGCCGATGTGCCCCGTCGCCGAGAGCCTGCCGCCCGAAGTCGAGCAGAAGGTGCGCGGCGTGCCTGGCGTCGCCCACGCGGAGGTCGACCTCACTTGGGAGCCGCCCTGGAACCCGTCGATGATGACCGAGGCGGCAAAGCTCCAACTGGGGTTCTGAGTGGGGCCCGCGCCCGCGGGACACCGGCCCGCGGGACCGTGTCGGGCGAAGCCGCGCCAGCCACTCTCCGCTCGGCTGCGCCTCGCCGCGCGCTCGCGCTTCCGCGCTCGCTTGCGGTCTCGTTTCGGACTCAGCCAGTGATTCCGTACAGCTCGCGGGCGTTGTCGCCCAGGAAGCGGCGGCGGGCGGGCGCGGGGAGCAGGCCGGCGAGCTCCTCGACTTCCCTGGCGTAGCTCGCGGTGTGGTCGGCGTGCGGGAAATCGCTGGCCCAGAAGAAGCGCTCCGCGCCCAGGCGCTCGACGAGCGACGGGATCGTGCGCTCGTCGGGGTCGGCCGAGATGAAGCAGCGCGTCTTGAAGTAGTGACTCGGCTTCTCGGCGAGGGGCACGCGCTCGCCGATGAACGTCGCGGCGTATACCGCGTCGAGTCGGTCCAGCCAGTAGCCGATCCAGCCCGCGCCGCTCTCCAGCACGACGACGGAGAGCTTCGGGAAGCGATCGAAGACACCGAAGTCGAAGAGCGTCGTGAACGCGTGGCGCACGCCGTCGGCGGCGGTCACGCTCGAGAGCAGTCGCGTCTTGCGCTGCAGCGTGAAGCGTGTCGGCGCGATCGCCGGCGGCTCGAACGACGGGTGCAGCGCGAGCGGCACGCCCAGATCCTGCGCCGCGGCGAACACCGGATCATGGTCGGAGTGACCGTGCGGCAGGCGGCTCCAGGTGAAGGGCACCACGAACGCGCCGCGGCAGCCGTCGCGCACCGCGCGCTCCAGCTCGCGCGCCGCGCCCGCGGGATCGCCGAGCGAGAGATGCGCGATCGGCACGAGCCGCCCGCGCGAGTCGCGACAGAAGTCCGCGATCCAGCGGTTGTAGGCGCGGCAGTACGCGAGCGAGAGCTCGGCGTCGGGAAGCTCGGCCTCCCACAGGATGCCGATCGTCGGGTAGAGCACCGCGGCGTCGAGATTCTCGGCGTCGAGCCGCTCGAGGCGCTCCTTCATGTCCATCGAGCCGTGCGGCGCGCCGGCGAGATAGGTGCGCTCGGGCGAGGGCCGCACGTCTTCGACGTGCATCTTGCCCATGGCCCCCAGGGTTCCGGGGAACCCGCGGCGCGAGAGCTGCGACGCCCGGCCGCCGATCTCGAGATACTCGAGCCCGTCGTCGTCGACGCGGATGCGCAGCGCCCGATCGCGGTACTGCGGCTCCAGGTAGCGCTCCCAGAGATCCGGCGGCTCGAGGATGTGACCGTCCGCGTCGATCGCAGCGTCGTACTTGATGCGGTAGATGTCTCGCATGGGCCCGATTCTACGCCTCCTCCCGCTCTGGATTGGAGCGCTCGCGCTCGGCGGCTGCTTCGGCAGCTACGAGCGCGCGATCGAGGAGACGCGCGCGGGGCTGATCGGCAAGACGGGCCGCGAGCTGCGCGCGTGCCTCGGGGTGCCGACCGACTTCGACCGCGACGGCGAGCTGGAGCTGCTCACCTATCGCTGGTTCGAAAATCCCAAGGTCAAGAACGGGGGACCGGTCACCGGCGGCATCGTGATCGGCCAGGGCGGCATGGGCGCCGGCGGAGATCGCCGCGGTCTCCCGCGCGGGCCCGAAGAGCAGGCGTTCTGCGAGCTCCAGTTCTCGTTGGGCAAGAGCGGCGTCACGAAGGTGAGCGCCCACGGCCGCGACGAGGTCGGCCTGCGCGCGGATGGCGAGTGCATGATGCGCGCGCGGCACTGCGTCGACGGCGACGAGGACTAGCCCGGCGACGCTGAGGATTCACTCCCCGCGGCGCGCGCGATCGCCTCGGCGATCGCCGCCGGATCGGTGACTCCGACCACGAGATGTGCGGGCGCGCCGAGCCAGCGCGCGCACAGCTCGCGCGCGCGCGCGCAATCGGGGGCGACGCCGACGAGCGCGTCCTCGAGCACGCGCACGTCGCCGGGCGCCGCGATCCAGTCACCGCGCAGCCGCACCCGCTCGAGCGCTCCGTCCGCACCGAGGGCGACGTGCGCCTCGAGCTCGCCGATCGGGGTGGCGACCGGGGCGCCCGCGCGAAGCCCCGCGAGCCCGGGATCGACGAGCGGCTCGAGCTCGGTAGCGGAGATCGCGCGCTCGTCTTCCCGGGAGAGCTCGGCGCGCTCGAGCTCGAGCCCGAAGCGCGCCTCGAAGCCGCGCGCCAGCGCGGTGGCGAGCGTCTCCGCCTCGACCCCGAGCGCGCCGGCCGGCGGCAATGGCGGAAGGCCCCGGAACTCCGGCGCAGGCTCCGCGGTCGTGTAGGGCCGAGCGCGACCGATCAGCGCCTGGAACAGGCACGCGCCGCGCTCGCTGCGCGAGAGCGAGAGCTGGGCGACGCGCCGCCCCTCGACGGCGACGAAGTCGCGCCCGGGATAGCTGGCTCCGACACCGATCGGTGTAAGGCCGGCGAGGAGGCCGCGCACCAGCCGGTTCAGGAGCCTGGCGCCCGAGAGCGCGGACTCCTCCCGCAGCCACGCGCGCGGCTCCGGAATCACGGCGAAGAGCGCGCTCACCCCCTCGCCCGCGAACGCCGAGCGCCCGCCGCAGAGTCCGCGCAGCTCGCGCCCGATGCCCGATCGGCCCGCCCGCTGGTATGCGCCCAGGAGACCGCACTCGCCGGAGAGGTCGGCGAGCAGCAGCGCGTCGGCAGCAGACACTCGCGCCAGCCATGCCATGGTCCTGACCGCTCGTTCCGCAGACGCGTGCGACAGGCGAGTGAGTCGCACTCGGCGACGCGCAGGAACACTTCCGCCATGCGCATCTCCCGCTGGAACCACGCCTCTCCTTCGAGCGCCGAACGCGAATAACTCCTGCCGTCTCGCAAGCCTAGCGCGCGTGTCGCACTCGCTCTGCACCAGTCTCGCGCTCCTCGCACTCCGTCAACCCCGCTCTCCGATACGCCGAAGCAGTGATATCGCGGGGGGTTTGCCCCCGGGGGAGTGCCGTTGCCCAGGGTCCTTGCCGATCCACGGGGTCGCCGTGCGCGTGGCGCATGGATCTTTGTGTTCCTGCTCACAGCGCAAAACGCTTGGGCGGTAGGCACCCCGGCCGGCACCACGGTGGCAAATACCGCGACCGTCGGTTGGTCCGTCGGCCCCGGAACCTTCAGCCAATCGGGCACGATTCAGTTCGTCGTCGACGAGCTCGTCGACGTCGTGGTCACGCTGCAGAGCGTCAGTCCGGTCGCGGTCACCTCCCCCGACACGAACCGGCAGCTCGCGTTTCTCGTCACGAACACCGGCAACGGCACCGAGTCCTTCTCGCTCCTGCTCGACCCCGCGCTGGCCGGCGACCAGTTCGACCCGACGAACGCGCGGCTCTATCTCGACACCAACGGCTCGACCGTGTACGAGCCCGGCGTCGACCCGCTGTACCAGCCGGGGGTGAACGACCCGGCGATCGCCGCAGACGGCGCGCGCATGGTGTTCGCGCTCTGCGACATCCCGGTGTCGCGCCCGAACGGCGACCTCGGCAACGCGTCGCTGCGCGCCACCTCGCAGACCGGCACGGGCGCCGGGACGATCGTGATCGGCGGCGGGATGGGCGGCGGCGACGCGGTGATCGGCGCCGGCGCGGGCATGAGTGTCTCGCTCGGCGGCTACCTCGTCAGCGATCTCGCCGTCTCGATCGTGAAGTCCGCGGTCGTCGCGGACCTGGGCGGCGGCAGCACGCCCGCGCCCGGCTCGACCATCAGCTACACGCTGCAGGTCACGGTCGGCGGCACCGGGAACGTCGCGAACCTCGTGATCACCGACGCGCTGCCCCCGTTCACCTCGTACGTCGCGAGCTCGCTGTTTCTCAACGGCGCGCCGCTCAGCGACGCCGTCGACGCCGACGCGGGCGACTTCGGCGGCACCACCCCGAATCAAGTCACCGTGACACTGGGTAGTGTCGCCGGTGGATCGCTTCCCAGAACCGTCAGGTTCGCAGTCACGATCAACTAGGAGGGTCAATCATGAAGAAGGCAGTCATTCTCGGTCTCGCGCTGCTGCTCCCCACGTGGACGGCACGCGCGGTCGCCGAGACCACGGGCGCGGTCGAGATACACGCGATCGCGGAAGTCGAGGTCAAGGTCAAGGACGCGGACGGCAAGGAGCAGCTCAAGCGCGAGCCGGCGAAGAAGGTGCCGCCGGGCGTCGCCGTGATCTACACGCTGCGCGCCGAGAACAAGGGCGCGAAGCCCGCCGACGACGTCGTCGTCACGGATCCGATCCCGGAGCACATGGACTACGTCGATGGCTCCGCGACCTCGGCCGGCGCGCGGCTCACGTTCTCGGCCGACGGCGGCAAGACGTTCGCGCCCAAGGAGAAGCTCCAGGTCCGAGGCAAGGACGGAGTGACTCGCGACGCGAACGCCTCGGAGCTGACGCACATCCGCTGGCAGTTCGAGAAGCCCCTCGCGCCAGGCGAGGCGCGCGCGGTCGAGTTCCGCGCGCGGGTCGAGTGACCCAAACGATTCCCCCCCGGAAGGGAGAAGCGCGCAGCACGCGCACAAGTGCTGAGTCCGAAACAAAGCAAGGAGTAAGGCAGATGTTGAGGCACATGCAGAAACGGATGGCAGGCGCGCTTGCCATCGCCGTGCTTGTCGTGAGCACGGCGGGAGTGGCATCGGCGGCCGGTACGGTCGCCGGAACCACGGTATCCAACACGGCGACCATCAACTACAGCGTCAACGCGGTGGCCCAGCCGGCCATCACGGGCACGGCCGACTTCGTGGTCGACCGCCGCATCGACTTGACGCTCACCACCGTCCCCGTCACGTACGTGAACGTGACTCCGGGTACCGCTGGAAATGCGATCCCCTTCACCCTGACCAACACCAGCAACGCGCCGCTGGACTTCGCACTCGCGGCGGCCAACACCACGACCGACCCGTACGGCGGAACGGACAACTTCGATCCTACCGCCAACGCGGTGTTCGTCGACGGCAACGCCAACGGCACGTTCCAGGCGCTGAACGACACGGCCACGCTCGTCAGCAACCTGGCGCCCGACGCGTCGATCACGGTGTTCATCGTGTCCACCATTCCGGGTGGCACAGCGAACGCGAGCATCGCGGTCGTGACCATGACCGCGACGGCTCACGACTTGGGTGGCGGAGTGGTCACTCAGGACGCGGGCGCCGACGTGGCGGCCACGGTGCAGACGGTCTTCGCGGACGGCGCGGGTGACACCGACGCGGTTCGCGACGCGGCCTTCTCCGACACCGGCGCATTCATGGTGCAGGGCGCCAACGTCTCGGTCCTGAAGACCGAGACGGTGGTCAGCGACCCGATCAACGGCGCCGTCAATCCGAAGCACATCCCGGGTGCGATCGTCCAGTACCAGGTGACGGTCACGAACGCGGCGGCCTCGGCCGTGCCCGCGACGTCGATCAGCGTCACGGACGTGATGCCGGCGAACGTGACGTTCCAGCCCAACACCTACGGTGCGGGCAACGGCATCGACCTCGGCGGTGTCGCGCAGACCAACGCTGCGGATGCCGACCAGGGCACGTTTGCGGCCGGCACCGTAACTGTGACGATTCCGTCGCTCGCGCCTGCGGCGTCGGCAGTCATCACGTTCCGGGTGGCCGTGAACTAGCGCGGCCAAATCCGAAGTGAGCCCCCCCTTTCCCGCGCGGCGGCGCGATCTCCGCTCGCGCGCAGGCCCCATGGCCGGCGCGCCGAGAGAGACTTGCGCGCGCGCGGGCTCTCCACCTGAGATGGGGAGCTCACGGGACCGCGAACTGGCGGTCCGCATGTTGTGCCTCAACGAGCCGGCTGCGGCGGGAATTCCCCGTCGCAGCCGGTTCCGCGAGGCGCTGGCATTTCTGCTGCTCGCCGCGCTGGCC
>DATFUE010000468.1:0-5178 GCA_035261165.1 Myxococcota bacterium | reverse complement strand
AAGAAGCGCGTGGTGATCGGCCACAGCTTCGTCGCGGCGTTCGAGCGCGCGGCCGGCCAGCTCAGCGACGCGCGCTTCCTGGCGCAGGGCACCTTGTATCCCGACGTGATCGAGTCGGTCTCCGTGCACGGGCCTTCGGCCACGATCAAGACGCACCACAACGTGGGCGGGCTACCCGAGGTGATGAAGCTCGAGGTGGTCGAGCCGCTGCGCGAGCTGTTCAAGGACGAGGTGCGCGAGGTCGGCGACCGCTTGGGCGTGCCGCGCGAGCTTTCGCGCCGCCACCCGTTCCCCGGCCCCGGCCTGGCCATCCGTGTGATCGGCGAAGTGACTCGCGAGCGGCTCGAGATCCTGCGCGCCGCCGATCTCATCGTGCAGGAAGAGATCCGCGCGGCCGGCTGGTACGAGCGCCTGTGGCAGGCGTTCGCGGTGTTTCTGCCGATTCGCTCCGTCGGCGTGATGGGCGACTATCGCACCTACGAGAGCACGATCGCGCTGCGCTGTGTCACTTCGCGCGACGCCATGACCGCGGACTGGGCGCCGCTGCCGCACGAGCTCCTGGCGCGGATCTCCAGCCGCATCACCAACGAAGTCCACGGCGTGAACCGCGTCGTGTACGACATCTCGAGCA
The DNA here is from genome assembly GCA_035261165.1 of Myxococcota bacterium. Classification (GTDB taxonomy): domain Bacteria; phylum Myxococcota_A; class UBA9160; order SZUA-336; family SZUA-336; genus VGRW01. The sequence goes on along the minus strand of DATFUE010000468.1, from coordinate 4,547 downwards.
AGCCGCCGGCCACGATCGAGTGGGAGTGAAACCTCGGTAGCGACGAGTTCGCCGCCTGTGTCGACGACGCCGCCAAGGCGTACACTGCGCACATGCCGACGATCACCACCAAAGACGGCGTCGAGATCTTCTACAAAGATTGGGGCTCGGGTCAGCCCATGGTCTTCAGCCACGGCTGGCCGCTCTCGGCGGACGACTGGGACGCGCAGCTGATGTTCTTCCTGCAGCACGGCTTCCGGGTGATCGCCCACGACCGTCGCGGCCACGGCCGCTCGACCCAGACCGGCGACGGTCACGACATGGATCACTACGCCGACGACCTCGCCGCGTTGACTGCACACCTCGACCTGAAGAACGCCGTGCACGTGGGTCACTCCACCGGCGGCGGCGAGGTGATCCACTACCTCGGGCGCCACGGCGAGAGCCGCGTGGCCAAGGCGGCGATTCTCTCCGCGGTGCCGCCGCTGATGGTGAAGACGCCGGCCAATCCGGGGGGCTTGCCCAAAGAGGTCTTCGACGGATTCCAGGCGCAGGTCGCGACCAACCGCTCGCAGTTCTATCTGGACGTGGCCTCCGGCCCGTTCTACGGCTACAACCGGCCGGGCGCGAAGCCCGTGCAGGGGGTGATCCGGAACTGGTGGCGCCAGGGCATGATGGGCGGGGCCAAGGCGCACTACGACGGCATCGTCGCCTTCTCCCAGACCGACTTCAGCGCGGATCTGAAGAAGATCGCGGTGCCGGTGCTGGTGATGCACGGCGACGACGATCAGATCGTGCCCTACGCCGACTCGGCACCGCTCTCCGCGAAGCTCCTGAAGAAGGGCACCCTGAAGACCTACAAAGGCTTCCCCCACGGGATGCCGACGACCGAGGCAGCGACCATCAACGCCGACCTGCTCGCCTTCGTCCGGAGCTAGCGAGTCACATTCCGCTCGCCCGCGTCGGTCCGGGCGAAGTTCGAGCCTTCGCTCGGCAGCCGTTCGCGCTCGCATAACTTCGCGCGTGAACTAGAATCCTCGTCGTGGGGGACCTGGCTTGATCGCGAAGGACGGATTCGTCCATCTGCACCTGCACACGCAGTACTCGCTGCTCGATGGCGCGATCAAGCTCGCGCCGCTCTTCGCGCAGGTGAAGGAGCTCGGGCAGAGCGCCGTCGGCATGACCGACCACGGCAACCTGTTCGGCGCGGCCGAGTTCTACGACAAGGCGCGCGCCGCGGGCGTGAAGCCGTTGCTCGGCTGCGAGACCTACATCGCGAGCGGCTCGCGCTTCGAGAAGGAGAAGCGCGCGCAGGACAAGAGCGGCTTCGACGCGATCAACCACCTGTTGTTGCTCGCGACGAATCAGACCGGCTACCGCAACCTGATGACGCTCGTCTCGAAGGGCTATCTCGAGGGCTTCTACTACAAGCCGCGCATCGATCTCGAGCTCCTGCGCCAGCACAGCGAGGGGCTGATCGCGACCTCGGGCTGTCTCTCGTCCATGATCTGCCGCGCGCTCGGCAGCGGCGAGACACGGCGCGCGTACGAGCTGGCCGAGGAGTTCGCGCGCCTGTTCCCGGGCCGCTTCTACGTGGAGATCCAGCGCCACGGCATCGAGCTGCAGGAGCGCGTGAACCAGGAGCTGCTGCGCATCGCGGAGGAGCTGAATCTGCCGCTCGTCGCCACCAACGACGCGCACTATCTGCACGCGCACGACCACGGCCCGCACGAGGCGCTGCTGTGCATCGGCACCGGCACCACGCTCGACGACCCGAACCGCTTCCGCTTCGACGGCAAGGGCTTCTACGTGAAGTCCGCCGCGGAGATGGCCGAGGTCTTCCACGACCTGCCCAAAGCCGTGTCGAGCTCGGTCGAAATCGCGGAGCGCTGCTCGCTCGAGCTCGAGTCGGGCGTGTATCACATGCCCGAGTTCCAGGTGCCGAGTCACACGACGCGCGAAGCGGTGCTGCGGGAGGAGTCGTGGGCGGGACTGCGGCGGCGCATGGGTCTCGCCCCGGACGAGCCGCTCGCGAAGTCGAGCGAGCCCTACGGCGAACGCCTGCAGATGGAGCTCGACACCATCTGCAAGATGGGCTTCGCGGGCTACTTCCTGATCGTCGCGGACTTCATCGCCTACGCGCGCAATCACGACATTCCAGTCGGCCCGGGGCGGGGCTCGTCGGCGGGCAGTCTGGTCACGTATTCGCTCGGCATCACCGGCGTCGATCCGCTCGAGTACGACATTCTCTTCGAGCGATTCCTGAACCCCGAGCGCATCTCCATGCCCGACATCGACGTCGACTTCTGCATGCGCGGCCGCGATCGCGTGATCGAGTACGTGCGGCGCAAGTACGACGGCGAGGGCAACGACGAGAAGCGCGTGGCGCAGATCATCACCTTCGGGAAGCTGCAGGCGCGCGCCGCGATTCGCGACGTCGGCCGCGTGCTGGGCATGAGCTTCGGCGACGTCGACCGGATCGCGAAGCTGGTGCCCGAGATCCTCGGCATCTCGCTGCAGGAGGCGATCGACTCCTCGCCCGATCTCGCGAAGGCCAAGGACGATCCGCAGGTGAAGCGCCTGCTCGAGAACGCGCTGGCGCTCGAGGGACTCACTCGACACGCGTCGACGCACGCGGCGGGTGTCGTGATCGGCAATCGGCCGCTGATCGAGCTCGTGCCGCTGTATCGCGACCCGAAGTCGGGCGAGGTCGTGACTCAGTACGACATGAACATGGTCGAGCGCGTCGGCCTGGTGAAGTTCGACTTCCTGGGGCTGCGCACGCTCACCATCGTGTCGGACGCCGAGCGCCTGGTGCGCGCCAGCGGCCTCCCAGAGTTCTCCGTCGCCGACATCCCGATGGACGACAAGCGGACCTTCGAGCTGCTCTCGCGCGGCGACACCGAGGGCGTGTTCCAGATGGAGTCGAGCGGCATGACCGAGCTGGTCATGAAGCTGAAGCCCAAGGTGTTCCGCGAGATCATCCCGCTGATCGCCCTGTACCGCACCGGGCCGCTCGAGTCCGGGGCGACTCAGGAGTATGTCGACCGGAAGCTCGGCATGGCGAAGGTCGAGTATTTCCTGCCCGCGTTCGAGCAAGTCACCAAAGAGACGCTCGGCGTGATCGTGTACCAGGACCAGGTGCTGCAGATCGCGAACCGGGTCTCGGGTTACTCGCTCGGCGAGGCCGACTTCCTGCGCAAGGCGATGGGCAAGAAGAAACCCGAGGAGATGGAAAAGCAGCGCCAGCGCTTCATCTCCGGCGCGCTCGAGCGCGGCTGCGATGCGCGCAAGGCGCAGGCGCTCTTCGAGATGATCGAGAAGTTCGCCGGCTACGCGTTCCCGAAGGCGCACTCCACGGCCTACGCGCTGATCACCTATCAGACCGCGTATCTGAAGGCGAACCACCCGCGCGAGTTTCTCGCGGCGCTGCTGACGATCGAGTCTGGGAACCTGGAGAAGCTCGGGAAGTACATCGGCCACGCGCGCGACCGCGGCATTCCCGTGCTGGCGCCCGAGCTGAACTCGTCGGAGCGCGATTTCGCGGTCGTGGCCGAGAGCATCCGCTTCGGCTTCGGCGGCGTGAAGAACGTCGGCGACGCCGCGATCGACGCGATCCTCGAGACGCGTGCCGCGGGCGGGCCCTTCACGAGCCTGTACGACTTCGTGCGCCGGATCGACGCCAAGCGCGTGAACCGCCGCGTGATCGAGAGTCTCATCCGCTGCGGCGCCTTCGACTTCACCAAGGCCACGCGCTCGGCGCTCTGGCAGGGACTCGCCCCGGCGCTCGAGCGCGCGCAGCGCGACCTGCGCGACCGCGAGCTCGGCCAGGTGTCGCTGTTCGGTGTAGAGCTTTCGACCGCCGAGCCCGCGCTGCCCGAGGTTCCCGAGTGGGCCGACGCGGAGTTACTCGCGGGCGAAAAGGAGATGCTCGGCTTCTACGTCACCGGCCACCCGCTGCGCGAGCACGCGCGCCCGCTCGAGCTGTTCACGAGCTTCCGCCTCGACCGCATTCCGGACGATCCCGGGCGCCGGCGCGAGGTGTGGATCGGCGGCCTGCTCGGCGGCCTGCGCGTCCAGAACACACGCAAGGGCGATCTCATGGCGCGCGCCACCCTCGAGGACCTGGGCGGCGCGCTCGACGTCGTGTTCTTCCCCAAGACCTACGCGAAGTTCTCGGCGCTGCTCCAGGGCGACGCCCCCGTGCTGGTGAAGGGCAACGTCGCCGGCGAGCCGGAACGACCCGAGCTGCACGCCGAGGAGATCCTGCGCCTGGTCGACGCGTGGAATCAGCGCACGAGTCGCGTGGTCGTCGCCGTGAACGAGGACGAGCTCTCGGCCGAGCGACTGGCCGAGCTGCGCCGCGCGCTCGACCTGGTTCCCGGGGGCGTGCCGGTGAGCTTCGAGCTCGGGCTGCCGGGCGGCACGTCGGCGGTCTTCGACCTGCCGCGCCACCGCGTGTGCGTGTCCGAGTCGCTGGTGCAGGATCTCGACGGGATCTTCGGGCGGGGGGCTACACGATGTCGTGTCGCGTGATGCACGCGGGGCTGGCGGGCTCGTGTCTCGCG
>DATFUE010000467.1:0-4278 GCA_035261165.1 Myxococcota bacterium | reverse complement strand
CAGCGGGGTGCGGCGCTACTCCGGCAAGGAGCGCATTCCCGACTTCGTGCGCGCGTGTCATGCGGCCGGCGTTCCGGAAGCCTGGCTCGCGCGCGCCCGCGCGGCCGGCCCGCTCGCCGCCTTCGAGGGCGCAGACTCGAGCGTCGATCAGCCGATCCGCGCAGGCGTCGCGCTGATCGGTGACGCCGCGGCGTGCAGCGATCCAGTCTGGGGCTGCGGGATGTCACTCACGCTCCGCGACGTGCGCGTACTGCGTGACGCGCTGCTCGCGTCCTCGGACTGGGATGCGGCGCTCCAGGTCTACGCCGACGAGCACGACGGCTACTACGCGCGCCTGCGCACCGTCGAGGACTGGCTGACGCAGATGCAGTTCGACGTCGGCCCCGAGGCCGACGCGCGCCGCCAGCGCTTCTTCGCGAAGGTCGTGGTCGAGCCCGATCGCTTGCCGGACGTCGTAGGCCGAGGGCCGGACGTCGACGTCAGCGAGCGCGCGCGCGCGCGCTACTTCGCGGAAGACTGAGTTGTCGTCGCAGGCCGAGCAGATCCTCTGCGCCGCCCGTGACCTCGCGCCGCGCATCCGCGCGCGCGCCGCCGAGATCGAGCACGCGCGCCGCATCCCCCTCGACCTGGTCGTCGAGCTGCGCGCCGCCGGCTTCTTCCGCATGCTCCTGCCGCGCAGTCACGGCGGGCTCGAGGTCGAGTATCCGCCGACGCTCGACGTGCTGGCCGAGCTCGCCGCCGCCGACGGCGCGACCGGGTGGACGGTGATGATCGGCAGTGAGTCGCCACAGCTTCTGGCGCTGCTCCCGCGCAAGAGCTTCGACGAGACCTACGCGGCGAGCCCCGACGTGATCATCGCGGGCGCCTTCGCCCCGCAGGGACGCGCGACGCCCGTCGAGGGAGGTCTTCGAGTCACGGGCCGTTGGGGCTTCGCCAGCGGCTGCCAGCACGCCGATTGGCTGTTCGGGAACTGCGCGCTGGTCGACAGCGCGGCGACCACCGAGCCCTCGGCGCCCCCGGGTCTCCGCTGCGCACTCGCCCCCGCGCGCGACTGGACGATCCACGACACCTGGCGCACCGCTGGCCTGCGCGGCACCGGGAGTCACGACATCGAGGCGCTCGACCTGCTGGTGCCGGCCGAGCGCAGCTTCGTGCTCTTCGGCGGCGTGCCCACGCTGCCCGGCCCACTGTTTCAAGCGCCGCTGCTGCAGGCGTCGCTGCACATCGGCGCTGTGGCGCTCGGCATCGCCGAGGGCGCGTTCGCGGATCTCGTGGCCTTCGCCGGCACCAGGAAGAAGCGCCTCTATGCAGCGACCACGCTGCCCGACTCCGTGCTGTTCCAGCACCGGCTGGGTCACGCCGAGGCCGACCTGCAGGCCGCGCGTGCGCTCCTGCGCGAGCGCGCCGAGCAGCTTTGGTCGAAGGCCTGCGCGGGCGACGTCGAGCCGTCGTTCATGCCGCGCGTGATCCAGACCAGCGCGTGGGTCGCGGAGACCGCCGCCCGGGTGGTCGACGTGTGTTACACCGCGGCGGGCGGCAGCGCGCTGTACGAGAGCTCGCCGTTGCAGCGCCGCCTGCGCGACATCCACACCCTGACTCAGCACGCGTCGCTACAAGACTCCGTCTTCACCAACGCCGGCGCGGCGCTGCTCGGGCGGCCCGGCGGCTTCGGGCTCTAGCGCACGTGCGCGTCGCGCTGGCCAGCTTCCAGCACGAGAGTCACTCGTACCGCGCCCAGCTGACGACCTCGGCCGACTTCCACATCGCGCGCGGCGCGGAGATCCCCCTCCGAGCCCGGGGCACGCGCACGGCGCTCGGCGGCCTGCTCGCGGGGCTCGAGGAGATCGGCGCCGAGCTGCGGCCGTTGGTCGCGATCGGCGCCACGCCGTCGGGTGTGATCACGGCGGAGAGCTACGCGGAGCTGCGCGAAGCGCTGGAGAGCGCGCTGCGGCGCGCGGGCACGCTCGACGCCGTCGCCCTGGCGCTGCACGGCGCCGCGCTGGCCGAGAGCGTCGACGACGTCGAAGCCGACTTGTGCCGGCGCGTGCGCGACGTGCTCGGCCCGTCGCTGCCGGTGGTCGCCACCTTCGACCTACACGGAAATGTCTCGCAGGCGATGGCTGACGCGCTCGATGGGCTCTTCCCCTGCCGCGAGTATCCGCACGTCGACACCTTCGAGCGCGGCCGGGAAGCCGCGCTCTTTCTGCCGCGACTTTGCGATCGCCGCATCCGGCCGGTGACTCACGTGGAGCGCCTGCCGCTCCTCCTGCCCCCCACACCGACGACCTTCGGTCCGGGCAGCCAGCTGAACGCCGCCTGCGCGGAGCAGCGCCGGCGCGGCGGAGTGCTGGACTGCGCGTTCTTTCACGGCTTTCCCTACGCGGACACACCCCTGGCCGGCGCCAGCGTGGTCGCGACCACGGATGGCGACATCCAGCTCGCGCGCGACGCGGCGCGTGCGGTGGCGCGCCGCGTCTGGGAGATGCGCGAGGCGTTCCGGCCTTCGACCCTGTCGTGCGAGGCGGCGGTCGCGCAGGCGCGCGCGCTCCCCGGCCGGCCGATCGTGATCAACGAGACCTCCGACAACCCCGGCGGCGGCGCGCCCGGGGACGGCACTCACTTGCTGCGCGCGCTGCTCGAGGCGCGCGTGAGCGACGCCTGCTTCGGCTGCATCGCCGACCCGGAGGTCGCGCGGCGCGCGCACGCCGCCGGTGTCGGCGCCAAGCTCGACGTCGCGCTCGGCGGCAAATCGGACGAGCTGCACGGCGCGCCCCTCCAGGTCCACGCCGAAGTCACCGCGCTCTCGAACGGACGCTTCACCCCGCGCGCGCTGCTCGCCGGGGTCGAGCTGAACCTGGGCCCGATGGCCCGGCTGCGCATCGGCGGGGTCGACGTGCTCGTCGCCTCGCGCGCCCAGCAGACCTTCGACGCCGAGGTGTTCCGCGTGCACGGGATCGACGTCTCGAGCCGTGCGATCGTCGCGCTGAAGTCGAGTCACCACTTCCGCGCCGGCTTCGAGTCACTTGCCGCCGCGATCCTGACCGCCGATCCGCCCGGACTCACTACTCAGCGCATCGAGACCTTTCCGCGCGCGCGCACCCCCCGGCCGATCTGGCCGCTCGACGCAGACACGGCCTATCCGGGGAGCGCACGCTGAGCCTCGGCGACTCCAAGGGGCCCGCCGTGCAGCTCCTCGACCGGGCCGCGCTCGAGCGCTGCGCGCCGGACTACGACGCGGGCGTCGCGGCCGATCCGGACGTCGACCGCTTCTGCACGCGGAGTGACTGGATCCTGCCGTTTCACGACGCCTTCCACCCGGGCCACGAGGTCGTCGGTGCGCGCGGCGCCGCGGGGTTCGTGGTGCTCCAGTCGCAGGGACCGCTGCTCGCTCCGCTCGAGGGTATGTGGTCGTTCGCCTCTCCGCTCGTCGGGCCGGAGGCGCTTGCGCTGCTGCTCGAGCTTCTGCGGCTGCGCGCGCAGGACCGGAGCCTGGTCCACCTCGCCGGGCTTCCGCCGAAGGCCGCGCGCACCGAGGCCGTGATCCGCGCGCTCGCTCCGACTCACGCGCTCGCCCACGCGTCGACCACGCTGCGCTGCGTCGCCCGGCTCGACGACGTCGACGGCTTCCTCGCGCGGCGGAGCGCGAAGTTCCGCGCCGGCCTGCGCGCGGCGCTCCGCCGCGTCCGCGCCGCGGGCATCGAGTTCGCGGCGGTCGACGCCCGTTCCGCGGCCGAAGCCGAGAGTGCCTACGCGCGCGTGCTGGCCGTCGAGCGGCGCAGCTGGAAGGCCGCCACCGGGAACGGCGTCGAGCGCGGACCGATGCGCGAGTTCTACGCGCGCATGTTCCCGCGCCTCGCCGCTCGCGGCGCCCTGCGCGTCGTGTTCGCGACGCGCGGCGGAGAAGACGTCGGCTACCTCAGCGGCGGTCTGGCCGGGACGACGTTCCGCGGCCTGCAGTTCAGCTTCGACGAGCGCTTCCGCGCGCTCGGGCTGGGCAACGCGCTGCAGCTCGAGATGATCGCGCGCCTGTCACAGAACGGTGTCACCGACTACGACCTGGGCTCGGAGTCGGCCTACAAGGCGCGCTGGGCGGAGCAGCGAGTCGCGACGATCGGACTGCTCGCGCGCCGGCGCGCGTGAGCGAGCGCTTCAGCCCGGCAGCGATGCCAGCCAGGCGATCGCATCCGCGCGCGTCTGGTGGTACTGGAACTCGATCGAGCCCTTCTCGAAGGCCTTGTTCATGTGCCGCACCAGCAGGTGCATCAGCGTGACGAACGC
>DATFUE010000466.1:0-6753 GCA_035261165.1 Myxococcota bacterium | reverse complement strand
GGGCGGGCGACCCGAGGTGATCGGATCGAAGGACCTGATGGTCATCTATCAGCCGATCGAGCGCTTCCTCTCGGCGCTCGTGCTCGACGGCGTGCTCGAGAGACATCCCGCGCTGCGCGGCGGAGCGATCGAAATGGGCGCGGGCTGGGTTCCCGACATGCTGCGCCGCCTCGATCACGCGGTCGCCATCTGGGGCAAGTCGGAGCCGGGGCTCGCCGCGTTCGAGCGCTCGCCGAGCGCGCAGGCTGCCGCGCAGCTCCGGTTCACGCCGTATCCGTTCGAGGACGTGGGGCTCCTGTGCCGTGAGTCGGACCCGTGTCTCTACATGTTCTCGTCGGACTATCCGCACGCCGAAGGCGGTCGCGACCCGGTGGCGCGCTTCGATCGCTCGCTGCGCGGCCACCCGCCGGAAGTCACCGAGGGATTCTACGTCGGAAACGCGGCCGCATGGCTCGCGGCGGAGTGACACATTGACTCGAACCATCGCCGTGGCGCTCTACTGGCTCGCCGCGATCACGATCACGCTCGGCGCCTACGGCCATGGTTTCGTCGGCGTGAAGCCGGTTCGGGCGGCGATCGAGGCGTCGGCGCTCGCGCCGGACATCGTCCGCGTGATCTGGGTCGTCTGGTATTTCGTGAGTGGCTGCATGATCGCCTTCGGGCTTCTGCTCTTCTGGGCGTGGCCTGCGCTCCGGGCCGGAACGTCCAGCCGCTCGGGCGTCGCGCTGATCGTCGGCGCTCTCTATCTGGTCACCGGAGTCGCTTCTTTCCAGTACACCGAACGCGACCCGTTCTGGCTCTTGTTCGTGATCCAGGGTGTGATCGTGATCGGCTCGACCCTCGTGCTCGGGCGGCCCAAGAGGCCGAAGAGGCTCGAGTAGCCCGCTCCCGCTGAGCCGCGCGCTCTTCTACGGATCGGGCGGTTTGTTCTCCGCTCCAGCGTAGGTCGTGTCGGTCGGGCCATACCCGGTGATGTAGACGGCTGCCGGGGCCTCGCGCGTGAAGGCGAAGTGCGGTGCGCCGGCGGGCTCGGTATAGAAGGCGCCGGGGGCCAGAGCCTCGGCGTGTTCCGGGTCGGCCGTCGTTCCGTAGCCGAAGAACCAAGCCCCGGAGACCACGACGCCGAAGCGATCGTCCCGATGACTGTGCGCGGCGATGCGCGTGTTCGGCGGGACCCGGATCTCGATTGCGTACGGGCCGGCCTTCGTCGGGTCGCCGGACAGGACCGTCGTCTCGATGCCACTCACTCCGGACGTGCCGGCGCCCGCGCTGCCGCGCGCCAGCTCGTCGATCTCTGCTTGGCGGAGTGTTTGCGGCGCCAGAGCGGAGCCGTTCAAGAAGGAACGGATGGCGGCTATCGTGGGCGCCGGCTGTTCCTCCATCAGCCAATGGCCGGAGTCGCCAATGACGACTTCGTGAACTTCATCGGCGGCGAAGCGCATGACATGTGCCATCGTCGGCCCGAACGAGTGATCGCCGCCGACCGCGAGCACGGGCATTCGCAGCCGGCCCCGCGCCAGCGAGGCTCGGTTGTCGATCGCGTCCTGATCGAACGCCGCGAACTGGGAAAATCCGGCGTGCATCACGCCGGGGCGCGCATAGAGGGCCGCGTAGTGCGCGCGCGACGCCTCGTCGAATCGAGCCGGGTTGGCGGAGAATTCGTTCCAAAAGCGGTCGAGATAGATCCGTTCGCGGCCGGCGACCAGCCGTTCCATGTCCGGCCCGCCGAAACGGAAATGCCACAACAGCGGATTTCGGAGAATCTCATCCCACGGGCCCACGCCCGGGACGGGCGCGTCCATCAGCACGAGTCGAGTGACTCTTTCGGGATACTGCATGGCGAACGCGAAAGCGACCATGTTCCCGATGTCGTGCGCGACGACGTCGGCGCGCGCGATGCGCAGCGCATCCATGACCCCCGCGATGTCCTTCGCCTGATTCCTCTTGTCGAAGCCGCCTTCGGCGCGCGCCGACAGACCCATGCCGCGCAGGTCGGGGACAGCCACGCGATGATCGCGCGCCAAGTCCGCTGCGAGAGGCGCCCACATGTCGCCCGTCTCTCCAAACCCGTGAAGGAGTACGACCGCGGGCCCGCTACCGCCGACGCGTACATGGATCGTGGTTCCGTTGACTGGAATCTCTCGGGTCTCGAAGGCGTCGGGAAAGATGAATCCTTGCCTGGGGGCGGTCCCGGCGGCGATGAACACCAGCAAGAACGGGAGGAAGAGTCGACGCATGACGGGAACTCCTGTCGAAGCTGCGAGGCGTAAGTCGCTAGCGCGAGCCGCGCGCGCGCGGCCGGAAGAACGGGTTCTCCGGGGCGAGCCGCGCTTCGAGAATCTCGTCGAGGGGCGGGAGCGCGCGGCGGCCGCTTTCGAGCGCGGCGCGCGTGGCGGCGCGGTTGTTGATATAGACGGTCTCGGCGTCGCTGGCGGTGGGATCGACCCAGACGGCGGCGATCAGCGCGAGCTCGTCGACCTCGTCGCGCGGGATGACGCCATCGGCAACCGCATCCGCGACGCCGGCCGCGACGCCTGCCTGCGCTGCGCCCCAGGTGAGTCGCTCGTGCGAGTCGCCCGCGATCGCGGCCTTGTTCACGAACAAGGTGAGCGGCTTCGCGGGCAGGCCCGGACGAACGACCGCGACGAACGGCGCGTGACCCGCGGACGGCGTCGCGAGCGCCGTCGCCCACGCCGTTCCGGCCGGCCCGGATCGCGGTCCGAGCACCGTGTTGACGTGAGCCGCTTCCGGCCCCGAGCCGACGAAGCTCTCGCCGATCTCGAGCGCGCGCGTCAGGGCGCCGGCTCGCCGGGAAGTCGTCCGTAGCGCACGCGCTTCAGCAGCGGCGAGCTGTCCGTTCCCGGGCGCGTGTCGTAGGCGAGCAGCGCCACGTAGCGCGGGCGCGCGCCGCGAATCGGCGAAACGCGGTGGAGTGAGTTCCTGCCCTCGAACAACATCAGGGTTCCCGGGGTCATCGGGATCGTCGAGACGACCGAGCCGCCCTTGCCCTGCAGCACGTCGCGCACGACGTCGTAGTTCTCGCGGCCGGGGCTGCGCACCAGGGGGACACACTCGAAATCGCCGCCCGACTCACTCGACTGGATGGCGATCGAGACGACGAAGTCGGTCTGGTCGTAGTGCCAGTGCAGCTCGTCGCCGTCCTCCATCGAAGCCAGGTTCAGCGCGCCGAGCGGATCGGCATAGCGGTACAGCGAGTCGCGCTCGAGCAGGAGCCGGACGAACTCCATCAGCGCGTCGGACTCGTAGAGCGCGCGCAGAGCGCTGTCCGCGGGAAAGACGTCGTAGGGGACCGCGGTGAGCGCGGTGCGACTCAGGATGCGGCGCGGGTGGTCGTCGGGAAGGTGGGGATCCGGAGCCTCGATGTAGGGCGTGCCCCGGACCTCCGAGAAGTGACCGCGCTTCGCGAGTGACTCGCACTCTCCGCGCAGAGGCTCGATCGCGCTGGCGCGCAGGAACCCCGGGAGCACCGCCATCCCCATGCGGGCGCGCGCGGCGCGCGCGTCGCGCACGACCTGGCGCGCGCGAGCGGACTCGAGCTCGAAGAGCGGGTAGGACTCCAGGTCGATCAGAGCTTCCGCGGCGCTCACGGCGCAAGCTTACACCGAGCCGCGGTCGAATCCGCCGAACTTCACCGTCGTTCTTCCAGTTGCGCGCGGTACTCATGCCAGATCAGGAAGACAACAAGCAGGTCGAAGACCGACAGCACGACCAGCCCGAACGAATGGGTGTAGGTAAACCGGTAGACCTGATAGGCGATGAACACGCCAAGGACGACGAGCGAGGCTGGGTACGCCCACAACTTGTTCCTCAGCAAGCCTGCAACGACGAGCAGCTTCACGATGCCGTGGCTCAGCAGGTAGAATGCGTAGAAGTTCCTGCTGCTGACAGAGAAGTCCTTTGCCATGCCCAGCAGCTGTGTCGCCACGAAATCGTTCGGGTCCTCGACAAACTCGTCTTGCGTCAGCCGGGCAATCAGGCTGACGATGGCTTCGGGACTGACCAGGGCGAGGGCGATCCCGGCGGCACACTCGAGCAGCGCGAGAGCGCCCTTGAGCAACAGGCTCCACGTGAAGATCTGGTGGATGCGGCGCTCGGTCGGAGAAGCCATTGCTACGGCTCACCGAGGAGCCGGAGAAGCAATCTGGGGTCCCCGGGCCACGCCTCCAACAGCACGGCGCGGGGAACGCGTCTCGCCGCGAAGCGCACGGCGAGTGCGACGACGACGATGTCGTCGAGGGGCCCGATGACGGGCAGGAACTCGGGAATGAGGTCAATGGGCGAGAGAACCCAGAGCGCGGCGACTGCGAGGGCAACCTTCGCCGAGAGCGGCACGCGAGGATCTGTGCACAGGCGCCGGAGCAACGTCACACAGGCGGGCAGGAAGCCGGCGAGGTCCTTGAGCAGCCCCGGCGGCAGACGCGCAGCCAGGACCACGAGAAGTGCCCACGACGAGACCAAGACGGCGCCGGCGATCAACAATCCCCGCAGCATCGGGCGCATGATCGAGGAGGATCGCTACTGTGTCGACGGTGAAAGCGGTGCAGACCGAGCCGGCTCTAGATCCCGTGTGCGGCATGACGGCGTCTGCGGAGAGCCCACATCAGCATCTCCACGGCGGCGTGACATACCGCTTCTGCGGAGCGGGCTGTCTCGCGAAGTTTCGCGCGAGCCCTGAGCGATACCTCGGCTCCGCGCCGCAGAGCCACGCGTCGGAGTCGCGCGCCGCTGCGTCACTCTCGGCGCGCTGGACGTGTCCGATGCATCCGGAAATCGTCCGCGACCAACCTGGCGCGTGCCCGATCTGCGGCATGGCTCTCGAGCCGATGGGCGCCGGCGGCGATGAGCGGAACCCCGAGCTCGACGACATGACTCGGCGCTTCTGGGTGAGTCTCGCGCTCACGCTCCCGGTCTTCGGGCTGGCGATGGCGGAGATGCTCCCGGGCTTCTACGGCGCCGTGCCCTTCGCGCCGCGAACGCTCGCGTGGCTCCAGCTCGCGCTCGGTTCTCCGGTTGTCCTCTGGGGAGGCTGGCCGTTCTTCGTGCGCGGCTGGAACTCACTGGTGACGCGTCACCTGAACATGTTCACCTTGATCGCGATGGGAACCGGCGCCGCCTGGACGTACAGTGCGGCGGCCACCGTCGCCCCCGAGATCTTTCCAGCGTCGTTTCGCGACCTGAGCGGCGGAGTCGCGGTCTACTTCGAGGCTGCGGCGGTGATCGTGACGCTCGTGCTGCTCGGCCAGGTGCTCGAGCTGCGCGCGCGGAGTCAGACCCGCGCCGCGATTCGCGCGCTGCTCGGTTTGGCTCCGAAGACGGCGCGCCGACTGACTGACGACGGGCGGGAAGAGGACGTACCCCTCGAGCTCGTCAAAGTCGGCGACCGCTTGCGCGTCCGGCCCGGCGAGAAGATCCCGGTGGACGGAGTCGTGCTCGAAGGCCAGAGCGCAGTCGATGAATCGATGCTCACCGGCGAGCCGATTCCCGTTGCCAAGGCAGCCGGTGACCGAGTGACTGGCGCGACCGTGAACGCCACCGGCGCGCTCGTGATGCGCGCCGAGCGCGTCGGATCGGAGACCCTGCTCGCGCGGATCGTGCAGATGGTGGCCGAGGCGCAGCGAAGTCGCGCGCCCATCCAGGGACTGGCGGACACGGTCTCCGGCTACTTCGTGCCGGCGGTGATCGCCGTTGCGGTGCTCACCTTCGCGCTCTGGGCGAGTCTCGGGCCGGAGCCGCGCATGGCCTATGCGCTAATCAATGCGGTCGCCGTGTTGATCATCGCGTGCCCGTGCGCGCTCGGGCTCGCGACGCCGATGTCGATCATGGTCGCGATGGGCAAGGCCGCGAGCGTGGGTGTCTTGTTCCGCAACGCCGAGGCGATCGAGCTGCTGCGCGACGTCGACACGCTCGTCGTCGACAAGACCGGAACGCTGACCGAAGGCAAGCCAAAGCTCATGCGTGTCGTCGCAGCGGCGGGTTGGAGCGAGGACGAAGTCCTGCGGCTCGCGGCCACGCTCGAGCGCGCGAGCGAGCATCCGCTGGCCGCCGCCATCGTCCGCGGCGCGCAGGAGAAGCACCTCTCGCTCGCCGACGCGCGCGCCTTCGAGTCACGCACGGGACGCGGGGTCGTCGGACAAGTCGAAGGGCGCCAGGTCGCGATCGGAAATCCCAAGCTTCTCGACGAGCTCAGCGTGAGTGCGGGCTCTCTCGGCGAGGTCGCAGGCGAAATGCGCGCCGAGGCGCAGACGGTGATGTTCCTCGCGGTCGACGGGAAGCTCGCCGGCCTCGTCGGCGTCGCCGATCCGATCAAGAGCTCGACTCCCGAAGCCGTTCGCCGTCTCCGGGAGGAGGGGATTCGCGTCGTCATGCTGACGGGAGACAACCGCACGACGGCTGAAGCGGTGGCCAAGCGTCTGGGTCTCGACGAGGTCCTGGCCGACGTGCTGCCCGATCAAAAGGCCGAGGTCGTCCGGCGACTGCAAGCGGAGGGCCGCGTCGTCGCGATGGCGGGCGACGGAGTGAACGACGCGCCCGCGCTCGCACGGGCGCAGGTCGGGATCGCGATGGGCACGGGCACCGATGTCGCGATGGAGAGCGCTGGAGTCACACTCGTGCGCGGCGATCTGCGCGGCATCCTTCGGGCCCTGCAGATCAGCCGTGCGACGATGCGGAACATTCGCGAGAACCTGTTTCTGGCGTTCGTCTACAACGCGCTCGGCGTCCCCATCGCGGCGG
>DATFUE010000465.1:0-3258 GCA_035261165.1 Myxococcota bacterium | reverse complement strand
CGGGGTGTGGCTCGCGCGCGCGCTCCTGTTCAAGCTGATGTTCCTCTCGGGCGCGGTGAAGCTGCTCTCGGGCGATCCGACCTGGCGCGAGCTCCGCGCCCTCTCGTATCACTTCTGGACCCAGCCGCTGCCGACCCCCGCGAGCCTGCTCGCCGCGGCGCTGCCCGACCCGCTGCTGCGCGCGGCGACCGCGCTCACGCTCGGGCTGGAGCTCGGGGCGCCCTGGGGAATGCTCGGGACGCGGCGTGTGAGATTCGCCAGCGCGATCCTGCTCGCCGGGCTGCAGACGCTGATCGGAATCACGGGCAACTACGGCTTCTTCAATCTGCTGACGCTCGTGCTCTGCGCCTGCCTGCTCGACGACGCGGCGCTCGCGCGCTTCGCGTGGCTGCGCCGGCCGATGCGCGTGCCCCGCGGGCGGACGCCGCTGCGCGTCGCCGCCGCTGCGCTCGCGCTGGCGAGTCTCTGCGTGGGGCTGGAACGAGTCATTCCGGCGGCGCTTTTCCCGAACGCGATTCGGCGCCTCCTGGCGCCGCTCGAGCCCCTCCGCAGCGTCAGCTCCTACGGCCTGTTCGCCGTGATGACCACGGAACGGCCGGAGATCGGGATCGAGGGCAGCGCGGACGGAGTCACCTGGCGCCCGTACGAGTTCCGCTGGAAGCCCGGCGCACTCGAGCGAGGTCCACGCTTCACGGGCCCCCACATGCCGCGCCTCGACTGGCAGATGTGGTTCGCCGCGCTCGGGCGCTGCGAGAGCGAACCGTGGTTTCAGCGCTTCCTGCTCCGCCTGCTGGAGGGGTCGCCGCCAGTGACGGGGCTGCTCGCGAATGACCCATTCCCCGGCGAGCCGCCGCGCTACCTGCGCGCGACCTCGTGGCAGTACCGCTTCGCGACGGGCGACGACGCGCGCGCCGGAGCCCGCTGGTCGCGCTCGGATCCGCAGCCCTACTGCCCGATCGTGACTCTGCGCGACGGTCACTTGGCGGTCGCGAACGAGCTTCCGCGCTGAGCTGCCGCTTCACGCGCACGCAACTCCGGCAGCCGCTCCGATCTCAGTGACTTCAGCCGTACGGTCCCGGCGCCGATTCTATGCGGGAGAAGGAAGCACACCCCCATGCCGACCCTCCCGTCGATCAAAGGCTCCGTCTTTGCCGTTCTGGTCGAGGACATCCAGAAACTCGTCTCCGGGCAGCGCTTGAAGCGCGAGGAGCTCGCGCGCTGGCTGAACCCGAAGGACCTCGGTTATCTCGACGCCCCGGTCCAGCCGTTCGAGTGGTACGACATCCGCTCCTACGGCCGCATGAGCCTGCTGCTGCGCGACGTCGAGGGTGGCGGCAGCAACGAGTATCTGCGCAAGCGCGGGGCGCGCAACGCGAAGCGTCTGCTCGAGGCTGGCCTCTACCAGCAGCTCGAGTACACGCACCGCACGCTGTTCGCCCAGGAGAGCGAGAAGAACGCGCGCTTCGAGGCGTTCGGCCGCGACCTCGGGCGGCTCACGACGATCAGCTCGAGCATCTTGAATTTCGGCCGCACGGGCCACAAGCCCGACCCCGATCGGAAGATGCGCTGGATCATCGAGGTCACTCAGGCCAAGGAGTATCCGGAGCCGCTCGTCTGGGCGTCCGACGGCTTCACGAACGAGATGGCTCGCCAGCACAATACCCCGGATCTCTGGGCGTGGGAGCGCCCCGAGCCGGAGCGGATCGTCTGGCACATGACCCGCGAACTCTGACCGCCGGCGCCCCTCTCATGGCCGAGCGCCTGCCGAGTGAGTCGGCACCAGGATCTCGCCCGGGCGCGCTGATGAGGCTCGCGGCGCACGCGTTCATTCCGCCCGCCCAGCGCTTCGATCCGGACGCGTACCGGCGCGCGCGCACCGCGGTGTACTGCCTGGTGCCGGTCGGAATGTCACTCGCCTTCGCCTGGACCTACTGGCACACGCTGCCGGGCGAGACCGGGATCGCCGCGAGCGGAATCGTTCTGGGCACGAACCTGGCCGCCCTGTGCGCGCTGCTGACCCTGCGCTGGACGGGCAGCGTGCCGCGCGCCACGAACTTGCTGCTGTCGTACGCCTTCGTGGAGTTCGGCGCGCTCGCGGTGCTGTTCGGCGGGCCGACCTCGTCGTCGATCTACTGGTCCGTGCTCCTGCCCCTGGTCGCGATGCTCACCGGCGGGCCACGCCTCGCGCTGCCCTGGCTCGGGCTGTGTCTCGCCGAGTATGCGCTGGTGTACTGGCTGCAGGAGCAGGGGACCGTGTTCGCGAACTTCCTGCCGCCGGAACGGCGCATGCCGCTCTGGGTGAGCAGCATCTCGAGCATCAGCATCCTGTGTCTGATCTTCGTGCTGATCTACGAGCGCGCGAAGAACGGCACGCTGCGCACCTTGCTCGCCGCGAACCTCGAGCTCGCGCACGCGCGCGACTCGGCCGAGGCGGCGAACCGCAGCAAGAGCGACTTCCTCGCGAACGTGAGTCACGAGATCCGCACGCCGCTGACCGCGATCCTCGGCTATGCGGAGCTGCTGCTGCGCGGCAGCGAAGCGGGCGCGATCCCGAACGCCTACGCGAGCACGCTGAACACCATCCGGCGCAACGGCGAGCACTTGCTCGACATCATCAACGACATCCTCGACCTCTCGAAGATCGCGGCCGGGCGCTTCGACGTCGAGCGCGTGCCGGTCGCGCCGCTGGCGCTGGTGAGCGACGTCGTGGCCCTGATGAGCGTCCGCGCGCGGGCGAAGGGACTCACGCTCAGCGTCGAGTGCGAGTCTCCGCTGCCCGAGGAGTTCGAGACCGACCCGCGGCGCCTGCGCCAGGTGCTCGTGAACCTGATCGGCAACGCACTGAAGTTCACCGACGCGGGCCGCGTGGTGCTGCGCGTGTCGCCGCGCGCAGGCGCCGGCGGACCGCGCGTGCGCTTCGAGATTCGCGATAGCGGCATCGGCATCAGCGAAGAGCAGATGGCGCGGCTGTTCCAGCCGTTCGCTCAGGCGGATGCCTCGACCGCGCGCAGATATGGCGGCACGGGCCTGGGTCTCTCGATCTGCAAGCACTTGGTCGAGCTGCTCGACGGCGAGATCGGCGCCGAGAGTCGGCCGGGGGAGGGCAGCGCGTTCTGGGTGGAGCTCCCGGCGCAGCCGCTCGTCTTGGAGCCGGCGAGTCATGTTTGATCCGGGTGTCTGGGGCGCGTGGCTCCACCGGGCGGAGGCGGCGTTCGTCTCGCCGAAGCTGCGCGGCGACACGGCGGCGACGCGCACGGC
>DATFUE010000464.1:0-5705 GCA_035261165.1 Myxococcota bacterium | reverse complement strand
TGCTCGCAGCCGCGGTAGGGATTGATGCTGACGTCGAAGCCGACGTCGGGGCTCTGGTTGCGCGCGATGGCCGAGCGCGAGGCGTCGCGCAGGTACTGGGTGCGGGGGTCGGGCGCGAGCGCATCGTCGAACCCGGTCTCTGGCTCCGGCTCGAGGGCCGCGCTCTCGAAGCGATTCGGGGGTGCGGCCTGCGTGCCGCGGCCGCGAATCGGCTCTCGGTAGCGGGCCATGGCCCGAGCCTATGCGAACGAAAGGCGAAAATCAAATGAGGCCGACAACGAGCGAGGCGGCTTGGTAGAGTCGGAAGTCCACCCAGGAGAACGCCATGAGTGAGCTGCTGTACGAGAAGGACGGTCCGATCGCGACCCTCACGCTCAACCGCCCCGAGCGACTCAACGCAATCTCGGGGCCGATGCTCGCGGCCCTATCCGAGCGACTCATCGAGGCCAACGGAGACCGCGACGTTCGCGTGCTGATCATCACCGGCGCGGGCCGCGGGTTCTGCGCGGGCCTCGACCTTCAGGACGCGACCAGCGGCGCCGGAATCGGTGGCGGCAGCGGCATGCCCGCCACGCTCGATCTGCGCACCGCGCCGCCAACCGTGCTCCACTCGATCGACAAGCCGGTGATCGCCGCGCTGAACGGCGGCGCCGCGGGCTACGGCATGGATCTCGCGCTCGGCTGCGACATCCGCATCGCGGGGCAGCGCGCGAAGCTAGCCGCCGCGTTCACGAAGCGCGGCGTGCTGCCGGAGTCGGGCGGCACCTGGCTTCTGCCGCGGCTCGTCGGTTGGGCGAAGGCGGCGGAGATCATCTTCACCGGGCGCACGCTCGACGCTGTCCAGTGTCTCGAGCTCGGGCTCGTGAACAAGGTCGTTGCCGACGACGCGCTGCTCGGCGAAGCGCGCGCGCTCGCGAATGAAATCGCCGCGAACGCACCGCTCGCGGTGCAGGGCGCCAAGCGCATGATGCGCATGGCGCTCGCCGAGCAATTCGACGATCACGTCCACCACGTGTATCTGCAGCTCCTGCCGCTGTTCCAGAGCTCCGACTTCCGCGAGGGAATGAAGAGCTTCCTGGAAAAGCGAGAGCCCAAGTTCCAGGGCCGCTAGCGGGCACACCCGGACCGGCGACCGCCGTAGGGACGGCCTGGGACGACACAGGACGGACGTTCCGCGCGGGTGAAACACCCGCGCGGAGGTCTAGCTAGTAACGGTCGCGATCGCGATCGCGGAAGCCGCCACCGCCGCCACGCGGGCCACCGCCGCGCGGACCACCGGGACCACCTCCGCCACCACCTGGACCACGGCGCTCGTTCGCTTCGCTTACGCGGAGCTTGCGGCCACCGAAGTCCTGACCATCGAGCGCATTGCGCGCAGTGTCAGCGGCGTCGTTTTCCATTTCGACGAAGCCGAAGCCTCGCGAGCGACCCGTCTCGCGGTCCGAGATCACGTTCGCCGATTCGACTCGGCCGTGCTTCTCGAACAGCGAGCGGAGGTCCGCGTCGTTGGTCGTGTACGGAAGGTTCCCGACATAGAGCTTCTTACCCAAAACAATGTTCCTCGGTGCCCGGTTCTCCTACAACTGGAGCGGCACCCTACTCGCCTTGAGCTCCGGGCCGGCATTTCCGGCGTGGGGGCCCATGCAAAGACCTCCGGAATGGAGGCCACCGAGGCGGAGCTTATCACAGGACTGCGATCTGGCCCGGTTAATCTTGGAAAAAGATCGGGAATGCGCAGGAATATGCAGGCATTTTTCGGCCCAGGCCCTGGCCCCGGGCCGGGCGGCCCGGAATGAACCCCGGCTGGACGCCGTGCGCCTCAGCCAAACGCCTTCGAGTAGTCCACGGTGAGCCATCGCTCGGGGCGCAGGCGGACCGTGATGTTCTCTTCGCCCGCGGCGCCCGAGGCGGCCAGGTAGCCGTCGCCGAGTTGCTTGCCGAGGTAGCGGTGCGCCAACACGCGCCGGTGTCGCTCGAGGTCGGCGCGCTCGATGGCCTCGATCGGGCCCTCGACCGACACGTACTTGTAAGGCGGGCTCTCGGTTTGAACGCACAGACTGATGCGATCGACCAGCAGCAAGAGCTTCCCCTTGCGCGAGTCGCGCTCGGTCACGAACCAGACCTCGCCGCCGGGCTCGTAGCCGTACCAGACCGGTACGGCGAGCGGGCCGCGCAGTCCGTCGGAGATGCCGACCACGCCGACGTGCACGTCGGCGAGAAAGGCCTCGCGCTCGGCGCGCGTCATGCGCGTGTCTGCCATCCCGGTCAGAACCTCAGGCGTCGAATACGATCACGCTGCGCGCCGCCGCGCCCTTGCGCATCTCGTCGAAGGCGTGATTCACCTGGTCGAGCTTGAGGCGCGCCGAGATCATCTCGTCGAGCTTCAGCTGACCCGAGAGATAGAAGTCGACGTAGCGCGGCATGTCCACGCGGAAGCGGTTGTCGCCCATCATCGAGCCGACGATCTTCTTGGCGCTGATCACGACGTCGAGGCCCGGCAGCTCGACCGTCTGGCCGATCGGCAGGATCCCGACCCACACGGCCGTGCCGCCCTTGCGGATCATGGCGACGCTCTGCGCCGCGGTCTGCTTGGTGCCGATACACTCGAAAGTGTAGTCGACGCCGCCCGGCACGAGGCCGTGCACCTGCATGACCGGGTCCGACTCCACCGCGTTCACGCCGTCGGTCGCGCCCAGCGTCTTCGCGAGCTCGAGCTTCCACGGCATGGTGTCGACGGCGATGATCCGGCTCGCGCCCGCGATGCGGCAGCCTTGAATCGCCGCCAGGCCGACGCCCCCGCAGCCGATCACCACGCACGTGCTGCCCGCCGGGACTTGCGCGGTGTTCAGCACCGCGCCGACGCCGGTCGTGACTCCGCAGCCGATCAGCGCCGCGCGGTCGAGGGGCATGTCCTTGCGGATCTTCACCACTGCGTTCTCGTGCACGAGCATCTTCTCCGCGAACGACGAGAGATGCGCGAACTGGTTGATCGGCGCGCCGCCCTTCGACAGGCGCGGCGGCTCGCCGGGGCGGCGCATCGTCGCCGCGCCTCCGCACATGTTCGGCCGGCCGGTGAGACAGTACTCGCAGCTGCCGCAGAACGCGGACAAGCAGCCGATCACGTGGTCGCCCGGCTGCACGTGAGTCACGAGCTCGCCCACCGCCTCGACGATGCCCGCGGGCTCGTGGCCGAGCACCAGCGGGGGCGGAACCGGGAGACCGGCTTCGATCACGTGCAAGTCGCTGTGACACACTCCGGTGGCGGCGGTGCGCATCAACACCTCGCGCGGTCCGGGCCGGCTGATGTCGATGTCCTCGAGCTCGAGCGGCTGTTTGAAGGCGCGCATCACGGCAGCTTTCATGGCGGACTCCCCTTTGCATCGAATTGTGTCACGCCGCGGGCCCGAGCAGCTTCTCGGCGAGCCAGCGGCGCTGCTGCATCGCGTCGCCGAACGCCGGCCGCGTGGTCTGCGCGCGCTTCAGGTACAGGTGCGCGTCGCAGTCGAGCGTGAAGCCGAAGCCGCCGTGCAGCTGGACGGCGCGCGACGCCGCGAACACGTACACGTCGCAGGCCTTGGCCTTCGCCATGCGCGCCAGCGCCTCGGCGTCCGCGTCGCCGGCGTCGAGAGCGGTCGCTGCCGCGTACACCAGCGAGCGCAGGCCCTCGACGCCGATCAGCACGTTCACGAGCGGGTGCTTCACGGCTTGGAACGAGCCGATCGGCTTGCCGAACTGCTCGCGCGTCGCGGTGTAGGCGGAGGTGAGTGTGAGCAGCGCGTCCGCGCCGCCGGCCATCTCGGCCGCGAGCGCCAGGCACGCCCAGGGCGTGAGCTTCGCGAGCAGCTCGTCGGCGGGGATGGGCAGGAACGCGTCGCCAGCGAGCTGCACCGCGTCGAGGTTCACGCGCGCGCTGCGCCGCGTCCGGTCGAGCACGACCTCGGGCTCGATGCGCGCGCCCGCACCGCGCGCCGGAACCAGCGCGAACCGGTCGGCGCGGCGTGCCAGGAGCAGGTCGGCGTGCTCCGCGCCCCAGACGGCGTCGGGTCCGGCTGCGAGCACCACGCGTGACTCGCCGGCGGCCAGCGGCTGCAGCCAGCGCTCGCGCTGCGCCTCGGAGCCGCTCTGCGCCAGCGCGAGCGCCGCGAGCGTCGACGCCAGCAGCGGGGAGGGCAGCAAACACCGGCCCGTCTCCTCCAGCAACACCGAAAGGTGTACGGCGCCCAGACCCGCGCCGCCGTACTTCTCGGGCACGCACAGCCCGAGCCAGCCGAGCGCGCCGAGCTCCTTCCAGTCGGCCGGGTCCTCGCCCGCCTCTGCGTCCGCGAGCGCGCGCACGCGGGCGATCGGAAAACGCTCCTCGAGCCAACGGCGCGCCTCGGCGCGCAGCAGCGCGTGCTCCTCGTCGTAGCGGATCGGCGTGTTCATCGCGTCTTCGGCTGGCCGAGTACGCGCTCGCCGAGAATGTTGCGCAGGATCTCGCTCGTCCCGCCCGCGATGGTCATCATGAACGAGTTCAGATACGAGCGCTGCCACTCGGCGTTCGCCGGCGCGCGCGGGTCGCCGATCCAGAGCGCCGCGCCCGAGCCCTCGAGCTCACAGGCGAAGTCGGCGAGCGCCTGGCCGTGCTCCGAGCTCGCGAGCTTCGCTTGCAGCGGCAGCGCTTCGGGCCGATCCGCGACGAGACCCGGAACGCGGGCGCGCGCCGCATTCGCGCGCAGCGCCGTCTCCTCGATCCAGAACTGCGTGAGTCGGTCGCGCACCACCGGATCGGCGAGCGCGGGCCGCCCGTCGCGCTCGAGTGACTGGGCGAGTCGCGCCAGACCCGCGACCTGCTCCGCGGGACCCGAGACGAATTGCCCGCCGGCCGAGCCCTCCGCGGCGCCGCGCTCGAACTGGAGCGTCGCCATCGCGATCTCCCAGCCCTGGCCCTCGCGCCCGAGCAAGGCGTCGCCGGGAATGCGCGCGTCGCTCCAGATCACCTGGTTGAAGCCGCCCTCGCCGGTCAGCTTGACCAGCGGCTGCACCTCGACCCCGCGGACCTTCATCGGCGCCAGGAAGTACGAGATCCCCGCGTGCTTCACGGCGGACTCGTCGGTGCGCGCCAGCAAGATACACCAATCGGCGTAGCGCCCCAGAGTGGTCCAGACCTTGTGCCCGTCGATCAGCCAGTCCACGCCCTCGCGCCGTGCGCGCGTGCGCAGCGACGCCAAGTCACTGCCCGCGCCCGGCTCGCTGAAGCCCTGGCACCAGATCTCGTCGCAGCGCAGCAGCCCGCGGATGAACTTCCGCTTCTGCGCCTCCGTGCCGTAGCGCAGGATCACGGGCCCGGCCCAGGACAGGCCGACCAGGTTCACCAGGAACGGCGCGCCCCCGCGCGCGAGCTCCTGGTCGATGACTCGCTGCGTACCGCGCGGCCGGCCGCCGCCGCCGAACTCGCTCGGCCACTCGGCGCCGACGTACCCGGCGTCGTAGAGCTTGCGCTGCCAGTCGCGCAGCCACCCGAGCTGCCGGTCGTTCGCCACCTCGAGCGCGCTCTGCGGCAGCTTCCATCCGGGATCACCCGGATGATTCGCCTGGATCCACTCGCGTACCTCGCTGCGCAGGCCCTCGTGTTCGTCCACGCGCGCGATCATACTTGAAGCCACGATGCGCATCTTCGATCACTTCGACTGGCACGCGCGCGAGCAGCCGGACGCCGCGTTCGC
>DATFUE010000463.1:0-2628 GCA_035261165.1 Myxococcota bacterium | reverse complement strand
GAACAGAAGTCGCGCGCGCGCTCGAAACGGGGCGCGACGTGCGCCTGCACGCGCGCGACGGCGAGGTGCTGGTGGCGCGCGTCCTCGCCCTGGACGCCGACGAGGTGCGTTTCGCGGTGATCACGTCGTCACGCCCGGAGCGCTACGCGGTCTGCGATTCCACGGGAGCCGTGCGCCGCTTCGACGAGCTCGAGCGCGCGGTCGTGCTCGAGGTGCGCGGCGAACGCCGGACGGGGCGCGCTCGCCGACACCGCTAGGAGTCACCGCGCAAGCGCGCGAGCGCCGCGGCGTGCAACAGGCCGTTCGACGAGACGAGGCTGCCCGCGTAGATCGAGCGCTCGCCGGAGAGGGCGGTCGCGCGTCCGCCTGCCTCTTCGACGATCACCTGCAGCGCCGCGATGTCCCAAGGCTGGACGATCGGGTCGACCGCGATCTCTCCGGCCCCCGTCGCCACCAGACAGTGTTGCCAGAAGTCGCCCCAGCCGCGCTGCCGGTGGGTCGCGCGCGCGAGCTCGAGGAGGCCGGGCGGCGTGAACGCGCCCTCGTAGCCGGCGAGGCTGCCGTGAAACAGCTGCGCGTGCGCGAGCTCGCGCACTCCAGACACGCGCAGGCGCCGGCGTCCCTCGAACGCGCCGGCTCCGCGCGCCGCGCTCCAGCGCGTCGCCAGCGCGGGCGCACTAGCCAGCCCCGCGACGATCTCGCCCGCCCGTTCGACGGCCAGCAAGGTCGCGAACACCGGCAGGCCGCGGACGAAGTTGAAGGTCGCATCGATCGGGTCGATCACGAGCCGGGTGTCGACACGGCCCTCGCGCGTGCCGAGCTCCTCGCCGAGGATTCCGAGGTCGGGATGCCGCTCCGCGAGGAGCTTGCGCGCCGTGTGTTCGATCTCCTGGTCCGCGGCGCTGACCAGGCTGCGGTCCGCCTTCTCCTCGACGTGCAGGTCGGCGGAGCGGAACAGGCGCAGGGCGATCTCGTCGGCCCGGTCGGCGATCTCGACGAGGAAGGGAAGCCAGTCGGTCGCTTGCACGCGGCCTAGACTAGCAGCGTCGCTCGAGAGCGCCGGACAGCTCGGCGAGCAGCGCCGCGGCGCTCGGCCCGCCGGTTCGCGGGTACGCGGGCACGATCGCGACGCTGAGCGACGCGCGCACGGCCTCGACGGTCTGCAGGAGCGGCTTGCCATCGAGCGCGAGCCGCAGCCGCTCCGCCACGCTGCCGAGCACGTGCGCCTCGCAGCCGAGCAGCACGATCGCGATCGACGACTCACCGAGCCGCCCGAGCTCGTCGCTCGAGCGCACCCGCTGGCGCAGCTCGCGGGCCAGCTGGGTGAAGGCGGCGCGCGCCGTCGGCGCGTCGAGCCGCTCGCTGTGAGTCTTCCAGTCGTCGACCTCGATGGCGACGAGTCCGAGCGAAGTGCGGCGCTGCGGCGCGCGCACGAGCAGCGCGTTCAGCAGGCGGTCCAGCGAGCTGCGCGACAAGAGCAGCGAGTCGAGCTCGCGCTCCAGCTGACCCGAGAGCGCGTGTCGGACGTCGTCGAACCCGGTGCGCGAGTCGAAGCTCTCCTGGAACTTCGACTCGCCCGCTGGGGTCGCCGCACCGGCGCCGCCGAGCGGGTTCGCGGCCGCGTCGCGCGCATTGCGTTTCACTCCCGACGAGATCGGAAGCTCACGTCCGACAATTGAGCGCAACTCTCTTTCCCCGACGCGCGGGGCGCACGCTGAGCGACGCCCAGGCGGGCGCAGCGATGGGCGCTTTCGGCGCCCGCTGCGCACCCGCGAGCGGCTGCGGCGCTCCTCTCCGCTCGCGCCGGCTCCAGCGATGCGCAGCTCGACGGCATCTCGGGACCATCCGTGCGCAGCTCTGCGAGCACCTCCCGTTGCTCCACGCGGAACCGGAACCCGCCCGCAACGCCACGTGAAACGGAAGAGCCGCTAGGCGTCGCCGAGCTTCGTCGAGCGGGAGACCCGGCGCAGCGTAGTGAGCGCGAAGACGAGTAACTTGCCGTCCGCGGGATCCACGAAGCGCGTCTCGATCATGACGGTCCGACCGCGCTCGCGCACGATCCGGCTCTCGAGCCAGAAGCGCGGCCCGGTCACGGGGTCGAAGTAGTCGACGCGCATGTTCGTGGTCGCGAGCCACTGCGGCGCCGAGTCACTCTCGCTCTCGCCCGTGCGCGCCGCGAACAGCGAGATCAAGTCGACGTAGGTGGGCGTGAAGCCGCCGAAGAGCTGACCCCGGGGGTTCCGCGCCTGGTCCGGCAGGTGCGCGTCGACCTTCAGCCAGCCCGGCCCGCGCTCGACGACGCGCCACAGGTACGCTTCGAGAAAGTCGCCGGCGGGGTGCCCGCGACCTACGAGTTGGCCCGGCTCGCGCGCCAGCCAGGGACGGCGCGGTGCGCGGGCGTCGCTCACGCTCTGCGCTCGAGCAGCGCCCCGCCGTCGTAGAGCTTCTTCACCTTCACCTGGCCCGGAAGACCGATGGCCAGACACAGCTCGCAGAGCGTGCACTCATCGAGGTTCTTCTCGACGATCTCGAGCCGCGCGGGGGTGGCCTTGAAGATGTCGACCGGACACACCTCGGCGAGCTTCTTCGCCGCGGCGGGGTCACTCGCGAGCGCGGGATCGACGACGA
>DATFUE010000462.1:0-2884 GCA_035261165.1 Myxococcota bacterium | reverse complement strand
TGCCGCTGCGCATGCAGCACGGACTGCGCGAGTTGCCGATCGACCGGCGCGTGATCAACCCCGACTCACGTACGGTCCTGCTGCGCACCGACGAGCGCGGGTACATCTTGCCGTCACGCCGCTTCGACAAGCCGGACGCCACGATCGTGTTTCTGGGCGGATCGACGACGGAGTGCCTGGTCGTCGACGAGGAGCTCCGCTTCCCCGCGCTCGTCTCGAAGCTGCTCGAGGCGAAGGGCCTGCGCGTCGACACACTCAACGCCGGGCTGTCGGGAAACACGACACACGACGAGCTCAACCTGCTGCTCAATCACGTGGACGAGGACAAGCCCGACGTCGCGGTGCTGATGGAGGCGGCAAACGACGCCGGCGTGCTGCTGCAGGACGGCTCGTATCGCTCGCGCAGCGGCGGGCTGCTGAACGCGGGCATGGCGCTGCGCTGGCCATTGCAGCTCGCATCGTCGAGGCTCTGGCTGGCCGGCGCGCTGCGCAGCTATCTGACGATCGGCAGTGCCGAGCTTCCCGACCTGCACGATCCGAAGGCTGAGGTCGAGCTTCCCGCGGCGCCGCCCGAGGAATACGTGAAGCGGCTGCGCGCGTTCGTCGGCCTGTGCCGCGCGTTCGGGATCGAGCCGGTGCTGATGACTCAGCCGTCGGTCGCCACGCGCACGCCACTCACACCGCGCTGGGTCACCGCGGCCAATCAGGCCCTGTTCAACGATGAGATGCGCCGGGTCGCGAAGGAGAGCGACGTCGTGCTGATCGACCTCGCGCGCCATCTCGCCGAGGACGTCCCGGGCTGGGAAGAGCCGATGAAGATCTTCTACGACGGTCTCCACGTCACCGCGGACGGCTCGCGCGTCTACGCCGAGTACATCACCCAGCGCCTGCTTGAGACGGCGCTGCGCGGGCGCGGCGAGAAGACACCCGGCGGCGTTCCCCGCTAGCGCCGCTAGCGGAACGAGAAGCGGCGGCGCTTGAGTATGGGGCGGCCGTCGGCGTCGGTGCCGACGGCCTCGTGCGTTGCGCGCGGTGAGAGCGGCGCCCCCTTCGGCACCACCTCGCCGCGAGACAACAGGCCGCGCTCGAACTTCGCCTTCGCCGCCTTCTTCTTGGTCTTGGCGGCCGGGCGCTGCCGCTTCGCGGGCTTCTTCCCCTTCCCCATCAGCAACCAAACCGACAGTCGAAGCGCTTGCGCACCAGGCGCAGGCCCTGCGCCGCCTCGACCAGCGCGTGAGTCACGCGCGGCCGCGGCGTCTGGGCGTTCGTCGCCATGGCGCGCGCGGTCTTGGGCGCCGGGGAGGTGTCGATGCGCCGGTGGTCTACGAGCATCCGCACGAAGCGCTGCGCGGCGGCCTCGACCCGCGGGGCGATCCGGTCCTCGCGGTACGCGATCGCCGCGGAGACCACCGTGAAGCGCTTCTGCTCGACCGGCGCGCGCACCAGGATCGTCTGCGCGGGCAGCCCGACGTCCGCGCCGGACAGACTGACCGTGTAGATGCGCGGCTTCGCCGGCCTCTCGATGTGCGCTGCGGCGCTCGCGGCGAGCGCACGAGTCACTTTGCCGTTCGCGGCAGTCGCTCCCGAGACTGCGTGTGCCGGAATCAGCCTGCGCTTCAGGAACGTGCTGACCAGCGCGCTGCGGTACTTGCCCGAGAAGCGCGCCGCGTCCGCGTCGATCATGTGCGAGGCGACCTGCGCGAAGTAGTCGGGCTCTACCGGCGCCGCGTGCGTGGCGTCGATCAGCAGGCGCGCCGCGTCCCTCGCCACCGCCACGAGGTCGGCGTCGCCCGGCTTGCTGGCACGACCCCGCAGCATCGCGCCCAGGATGTCGTAGAACGCGCCGGTGAAAACCCGCGAGAAGGAGTGCACCTCGGCGCTGAGCTGCGTCGCCGGCGCGCGGTCCGGGAGTGTCTCGGGATCGACGTACTTGAAGGCGTTGCACGCGTTGCGCAGGCAGTCGCGGTTCACCGCCGTCGGCGCGACCTGGCGGATCGCCCAGCCGAGCTGCTCGGCGAGCCGCGACAGCTGCGACGCCCGGCGCTTCGCGATGCCGGGCAGCGCCACGGCGCGCACGGTCGGGAGCTGCAGCGCCGCGAGGATCGCGCTCATGTCGCCGAAGGACTCGTGGAAGGCGGCGGCCTCGACGTACGGCGCGTCCCATAGCTCCGGCCGGTGCGCGTCGAGGACGGCGTGACCGAGCTCGTGACACACCACGTCGGGGCTCTCGCACGAGAACACCGTGGTCGAGCCGGCGCGGTCGTGGAAGAACGCCAGCTCCGACCGGTCGTAGTACGCATTCAGATCCACACCCTCGTCCAAGCCGATCGGCAGCACCGAGCCGGGCTGCCAGCCAGTCACCCCGAGCAGCGGGCCCCAGAAGTCACAGGCGCGGCGCAGCGCCGCGGCCGCGTTCCAGTAGCGGAACTGCGCGGTGCCGCTCGGGTACGTTCCCGCCGGGACGGCGGGTCCCTTTATCTTGAACCGGAGCGGCGCCTTCGCAGGGTTCGGCACGGGCACCGCGATCGGCGGCAGCTTCGAGATCGGATCGTCCGGCCAAGTGACTACGGTGGTGGGG
This sequence comes from Myxococcota bacterium, assembly GCA_035261165.1. Lineage (GTDB taxonomy): Bacteria > Myxococcota_A > UBA9160 > SZUA-336 > SZUA-336 > VGRW01. The sequence goes on along the minus strand of DATFUE010000462.1, from coordinate 306 downwards.
CCGGCCGCTGCAGCGGCGCTCCGGCTTCGGCTCGAGCGCTTTCGGGACGTTCTCGCGGCGGAGCGCGTTCGGAGAATCAAGTCAGTCCTCCAGTGGTTGTGGGACCGACACGGCCACGCGACAGGCGGGACGGATCCTAGCAGAGCCAGGCGCGCTGCGGAACAATTTCGCGCGCAGGTTCGTGGCCCGAGCGAGTGACTCGCCTACTTCCCTCCCGTCCCCAGCTTGCCGCGCACGTGGCCCACCAGCGCGTAGTCGATCCGCGGCAGACCGTCGATCTCGAGCGCGAACGGCTCGTCGGGCGGC
>DATFUE010000461.1:0-6320 GCA_035261165.1 Myxococcota bacterium | reverse complement strand
CGGTCAAGGTGACCGGGAGGAACCCCGGCTCGGATCTCGCGATCGAGACGACGGCCGGCGACCTCCTGATCTCCGCGACGACGCAGGCGACCCCCGACAAGCCGGCCGGCCTGGGGACGTACCAGCTCGACGGCGGGGTGCTCGCGAAGGGCAACGTGATCCTGACCGGCCGCGCGATCCTGAAAGGCGGGCAGCCGAGCTACCGGTTCGAAGCGCAGCGCAACGCGGCCGGCACGGGCGGCGAGCTCACCATCGGCGGCATCGCGAGCTCCGACGGCGACGTTAAGCTCGTCGGTCAGGGCCCGGCGGCGACCGCCGACGTGCTGCGACCGAACGCGATCCACCTCCAGGGTGACTTCGACCTACCGAACCCCGACCCCACTCACCCCGAGCTCGCTCACTCGCTCTTCATCGATGGCACGACCGACGTCGCCGGCGCCACCAAGATCGCCGTGGGCGGCGACGTCGAGTTCCACTCGCGCATCCAGGGCGCCCACGATCTCGACATCACGAGTCAGAGGAACGTGGTGCTCTACGACGACGTGGCGATGACCGCCGGCAAGTTCGCGGCGGGCGGCAACAGCGGCGTGCTGTTCGTCTCGGCCGCGGACGAGGAGCAGTCGATCGAGGCCGGAAGCATCTCCCTGGGCAACGGCGCAGCGAGCCCAGCGAAGGGCCTCGGCAGCCTGCTGCGCGACGGCGACCTGCGGCTCAGCGCCCTCGGCGGCGGCGTCGTGGTAGCTCGCGGCCAGAGGCTGATCGTCAACGGCGCGCTCGACGTCGCGGCCTCGGGCGGCGTGACGCTCGCGGATACCGCGGCGCTGAACCTGAACGTGCGCTCGAGTGACTTCGGCGTCTACAGCGGGACGACCCTCGTGGCGAACTCGATCACCGCGAGCCAGCGGCCGCACGTCTCCGGCGGCGGCGGAGCCATCTTCGCGGTTCCCACGCGCAGCGAGGTCTCGGACAACATTCCGAGCGACGACGTGATCGTGCGCGCCATCTCGCCGAGCGGGAAGCCGCTCAGCTTTTCGACCCCGGGCGACGGCCAGGAGCCGCCGTTCCCCCTGCTCTCCGATTCCGACTTCGTGCGCTTCGACCCGCCCTTCCCGTCGGTCACGGGCTCGGCGCTCTTCGACTTCGCGCGCGACGTCCCGCGTTGGCCGGCGCGCCAGGCCATCACCCGCCCGCACGCGGACCCGATCGTGCTCGCGATGGCCGTGGACGAGCGCCCGCTCTGGGCCGAAGAGCTGCTCGCATATCTGGAGCAGCGCTCCATCGAGGCGCCGGGCGAGACCGGGCGACTTCCCGAGGCGCAGCTGCTGCCGCCGGTCGGCGCGCGGCCCGGTGAGCCGCTCGAGGAGAGCGACGTGCGCGTGCACGCAGCCGCGGTCCAGAACGCCGTCGCGCTGTACCGGAGTCTGTTCCGCCCCGATCTGCGCCGCGATCCCGAGACCGGCGTGATCGATGCCCCGAGTCACGCGGGCGAAATCCGCGCCGCGTTCCAGGGGCCGACCGACGTCGTGCGCCGCGGGCACTCGGGCAAGCTGATTTCGGGCGCGGAGGTCGCGAAGGTCATCGAGAGTGACTCGAAGTACGACGCCGCGCGGCGCTATCGCGAACAGCTCGCCACTTTGCTCGACGTCGGCCAGCGCGCCCTCACCCCCGACCAGCGCCCGCGCTTCCGCGAGCTCGTCCTCGCCGAAGTCGCTCCCTACGGCCTGAGCCCCGCGGAGTTCGGGAGTCTCTTCTAGCCTAAGGCGTAGTCGTGCAGGCCGCGTTCGGGTCCGTGACGCAGGACTTCGCGAGCGGCCGCGGGCCGTAGACGGGCTGGCGGGCGATGGCTTCGAGCTCGCCCTGCGCGTCCTCGCGGAGCTGATTCTCCGCGCCGAGCTCGAGCGCGCGTCGCAGCATCGCCTCCGCCTCGAGATACTGGTGCAGCCGCGAGAGACAGAAGCCGAGCTGCACGAGCGTGCGCGTCCGGCCGTCGTGCTCGGGGAAGTCCTTGAGCGCCGCGCGGTAGCGGCGGGCGGCCGCGTACCAGGCGCGCTGCGAGTAGTAGTAGTCGGCGATGTCGATGTCCTGCCGCGCCAGCCGATCCTCGCACTCGTGCAGCCGGACGGCGGCGTCCGCGGCCATCTCCGACTGCGGGTAGCGTTCGATCAGCGCCTTGAACTGGGCGACGGCTTCGCGCGTCGGCGCCTGATCCCGGTCACTCGCCCGCATCTGGTTGTAGGAGCACAGGCCGTTGCGGTACAGGGCGTACGAGACCTTCGCGTGGTTCGGGTGCAGCTCGACGAAGTCGTGGTAGTAGCTCGACGCTTCCTCGTACTCGGCGCGGTCGAAGTGGATGTCGGCGATTTGCAGCTCCGCCAGGATCGCGAAGTCGCTGTAGGGGTAGTTGTCGATGACTTCCTGGAAGTACTCGATGGCCTTCGCGTAATCGACGTCGTGGAAGAACAGGAACGTGCGCTTGCCGGCCAACGACTCGACGCCGTGCTGGTAGTAGGATTCAGCGGACGGGAGCTCTTCCTCTTCGGGCGGCGCAGTTGCGCAGCCGCAAAGAAGGGCGATCGTCAGGACCGCGCCGCTGCCGAGCGCCCTTGCCGAGCGGCTGCGCGAATTCCGAACGATCTTCGTAAGTAGCTGGTTTTTCAAGGATTTCGCAGAGTAGGGGGGCGCCCGCGAGCTGTCAAACCGCGGGTCCCGAGGAGATGAAGATGGCGGCCAAGGCGGTTCCGGACATCCGGCTGGTGGAGCGCATGCAGCGCAAGACGATGACAACGGGCGGCCACGCCGACCCCGCGGACCTCGCCGATCTCGCCGCAAACGTCGCCCCGGTGAGTGCGGAAGATCTGGAAAAACTCCGCTCCGACCTGGTGACCGAGCACGAGCTTCGGACGCGCCGCATCGAGCGCTTCATCAAGGAAGGCCCGCTGCGTCCGGCCCCGCGCGCAGTCATTCCAGTGTCGGAGAACGATCTCTAGAGCGCGGAGGCGCGCGTCGTGATCAAGGCGCGACTCGGAGAAGACTTCGACGCGGTCGTGTACCGCCTGTTCCCGTTCGTGCGCGCGATCCGCGTCGCGCCCGACGCGCTCACGCTCGCGGGCGCCGGCGTGTCGCTGCTCGCCGCCTGGGCGTTCTCGCTGGATCGCTCGTTCGTCGCCGGGCTCCTGCTGATGCTCGCGGGCTTCTTCGATCTGATCGACGGCGTGGTCGCGCGCCAGCAGGGCGTGTCGTCGGCGGCGGGCGCGTTCTTCGATTCGTCGATCGACCGGCTCTCGGATCTGCTGATCTTCGGCGGCATCGCGGTCGCGCGCGCGCACGCGGCGGATCCGCTCGGCGCGGCGCTCGTGCTCTGGGCGATCACGGCGTCGGTCATGACGAGCTACACGCGCGCGTCGGCCGAGCGCAAGCTGCACTCGCTGCGCGTCGGGTTCATGGAGCGCGGGGAGCGCTTCGGCGTGCTGATCCTCGGCGCACTCACCGGCTTCGTGATGAGCGCGGTGGTGATCGTCGCCGCGGGCGCGACCTGGACCGCGGTGCAGCGCATCCTCGAGGGACGGCGCCTGCTGCGCGCGTTCGAAGAGACCGGCGTCGATCCGACGCGACCGGTACCGGAGACGGCTCATGGCGGGTGAACAGGGCGGGCCGCGCGGCTTTCAGATGAGCGATCCGGAGGACCCCTCGGGCCTGCCCGAGATGAGCTTCGCGACCCTGGTGCTCTCGCTCTCGACGTCGGCGCTGCTGCATCTCGGGGTGCCCCCGGAGCCGAGCGACGCGCCGCAGCCCGAGGTCAACCTGCCGCTCGCGCGGCAGACGATCGACATCCTGGAGGTCCTGCGCGAGAAGACGCGCGGCAACCTCGACCCGAGTGAGTCGCGCCTGCTCGAGCAGATCCTCCACGACCTGCACTTGCGCTTCGTCGCCGCGCGCAAGGCCGCGACGTGATCGAGGTCCGAGCGCCCGCGAAGCTGAACCTCGGCCTCGAGGTGTTGAGTCGCCGCCCGGACGGCTACCACGAGATCGAGACCTGCTTCGTGCCGCTGCGCCTGTTCGATCGCCTGACGCTCGAGCCGGGCCGCGCCGGAGCCGGCATCCGCCTCGAGATCGCAGGCGCCGACCTGCCGACGGACCGCACGAATCTCGTCGTGCGCGCGGCCGAACGCGCTTGCGAGGCGCTCGGGCTGGTGGCGGATCTCGAGCTGCGACTCGAGAAGCGCATCCCGATCGCGGCCGGGCTCGGCGGCGGCTCGTCCGATGCCGCGGCGACCCTGCTCGGCCTCGAGGCGCTCGCGCGCCGCGCGCTGCCGCGCGACGTGCGCGCGAAGCTGGCGCTCGAGCTGGGCGCCGACGTCCCCTTCTTTCTGGACCCTCGGCCGGCCCTCGGGCGCGGGGTGGGTGAGCTGCTCAGCGCGCTCGACGGGGTTCCCGAGATGCACTGGGTGCTGGTGGCGTTCCCGTTCCCGGTGTCGACGCCGTGGGCCTACAGCGAAGCGGCGCGCGAATTGACGCTCCCGCGCGACCCGTCTAGCATTGCCGCGCTTCTTCGGCCCCTTGGCCTGCTCTCGTCTCCCCGCAACGATCTCGAAGCCGTCAGCACGAAGCGGCACCCCGAGATCCGGGAGGCGCGGCGAGCGCTCGAGAGCGTGGGCGCGCTCGCGACCGGCATGAGCGGCAGCGGACCGACGGTTTTCGGGCGGTTCGAGGACGAACGAGCGGCGCGCCGCGCTGCGGAGATGGTCGAGGTACCGGCGGGAGCGAGGACGATCGCGACGAGTTCGCCCGGCAGCGCCTCCGGTGATTGGGGATGGGGCGTCGCCAAGTGGTAAGGCAGCGGGCTTTGGACCCGCCATCCGCAGGTTCGAATCCTGCCGCCCCAACCAGGACGATCGACGGGACGATCGACGGGACGATCAACGACTCACGAGCCACGATCGAGAGTATGCGATGACCACCAACATCACCAAGATCTTCACCGGCAGCTCGTGCCCCGAGCTCACGGCCGCGATCTGCGAGCATCTCGACATCGAGGTCGGTCGCGCCGAGGTCGGCACGTTCGCCGACGGCGAGACCTCGGTCGACATCGGCGAGAACGTCCGCGGCATGGACGTGTTCGTGATCCAGTCGACCTGCTCGCCCGCGAACACGCACTTGATGGAGCTCTTGATCCTGCTCGACGCGCTGCGCCGCTCGTCCGCGCGCCGCATCACCGCGGTGATTCCTTACTACGGGTACGCGCGCCAGGACCGGAAGGTCCGGCCACGCACGCCGATCACCGCGAAGCTCGTCGCCGATCTGATCTCGACCGCCGGCGCCGAGCGCGTGCTGTGTCTCGACCTGCACGCCGGTCAGATCCAGGGCTTCTTCAACATCCCGGTCGACAACATCTACGCGATGCCCGTGCTGTTGCAGCAGATCCGCGCGCTCGTGCCGCCGCGCGACGAGATCGTGGTCGTGTCCCCGGACGCGGGCGGTGTCGAGCGCGCCCGCGCGTTCGCGAAGCGCCTGGAGGCGAGCATCGCGATCGGCGACAAGCGGCGCGAGAAGAAGGACGTCGCCGAAGTGACTCGCATCGTCGGCGACGTCGACGGGCAGACCGCGGTCATCGTCGACGACATCGTCAGCACCGGCGGCTCGCTCGTGCAGACCGCCGAGGCGCTGCGCGCCGCCGGCGCGAAGCGCGTGCTCGCCGCGATCACTCACCCGGTGCTCGCCGGCGCCGCCGTGAAGCGCGTCGAGGAATCCTGCATCGACCGCCTGATCACCACCGACACCATCCCGCTGCAGTCTGCGATCCAGCACAGCGAGAAGTTCGTCGTCACCAGCGTCGCGCACTTGCTCGGCGAAGCGATTCGCCGCATTCACAACGAAGAGTCCGTCAGCTCGCTCTTCGTCTAGAGCGCGGGTAGGGTGCCCGCGCGATCATAGGGAGCGTGGGTAGGGTGCCCACGCGATCATAAGAATTCCCAGGAGTTACCCCGCCATGGAACGACTGAAGCTCGAGATCGCCGCGCGCGAAGGCCGCGGCAAGAGTGCGACGCGCAAGCTGCGCGTGCTGGACCGCGTCCCGGGCATCGTCTACGGCAGCGGCATCACCGCGACCGCAGTGAGTGCCGAGCGCATCGCGCTCGCGCGCGTGCTGCGCGGCGGCGCGAACGCGCTCGTCGATCTCGTCGGCGCGAAGGGTCTGGAGGGCAGCCCCGTGCTCGTGAAGGAGATCCAACGCGTCCCGCTCTCGCGCAAGCACGTGCACTTCGACCTATACGCGCCCGATCTCACGGCGCGCCTCGACGTCGAGATACCGCTGCACTACGTGG
>DATFUE010000460.1:0-6137 GCA_035261165.1 Myxococcota bacterium | reverse complement strand
GTGAGCGCGGTCGGCACGGCCATGCCGTGCACGCCGTGCAGCGCGAAGACCTGGAGGTCGAGCTGGAGGCCGGCGCCGCCGGTCGGATCCGAGCCCGCGATCGTCAGCGCGGCCGCCACGTCAGCGCGCGCGCGCCGTCGGAAACACCGGAATTCCCGTCGCGGGGCTGCGGAGCTCGAACGAGTCGATCACGTGATCCTGCAGGTCGTACACCGTCCAGTGCAAGATCGGACCGTCGACGTCCATGATCGCGTAGTGGTGCACCGACAGGGCGACCTGGATGAACGCCCAGGGCGGCGACTGCGGCACCGTGTCGAGCAAGCCGCCCGCGCCGCCGACGATCGTGTACGCGATGCCGTTCAGGAACCCGCGCTCGTAGGCGTGCGCGTGCCCGTTCACCACGAGATCCACGTTGCCCTGCTCGAAAATCGGCGTCCAGACGTCGCGGACATAGGCTTCGCCGCGGTAGGGGCCACTCGGGTCCCACAGATTGGTGTAGGGCGGTTTGTGGAACGCGACGATGCGGAAGTCGGCGTCGCGCGAGGCGGCGGAGCTGAGCTCGGCGCGCAGAAAGTCTTCCTGCTCCAACCAGTTCAGGTTCGAGTCGAGGAAGATCAGGCGGGTGCGGCCGATCGTCTCCGCGTACCACATGCCGTTGCCCGGCAGCCAGTGATACGCGAATGAGTCGGGGAACTCCCAGTCGTGATTGCCGCGCGCCACGAGCACAGGCGTCCGCTGACCCAGGCTCCCCGGCGCGGCGGCCAACGGATCGAACCACTGTGACTGCCACTCCGCGGGCAGGTCGCCGTTCTGCACCGTGTCGCCCGCGTGACCGATCACGTCCGGCGCGTGCGCCGCGAGCTTCGTGAGCACCGACAGGAACGGCGTCCCCAGCTGGTTCTGGTTGTCCGCGATCCAGGCCATGCGGAAGGGCGTCTCCGGCAGCGGCGCGGTGCGGATCGAGTACGTCGGCGAGAGCGCGGTCGCGCTGCGCACGCGGTACACGTAACGGGTCTCTGGCGCGAGGCCCGTCGCCAGCGCACGGTGCAGAAATCGGTCGGGCGCGAGCTGGGTCGTGGACGCGGTGACCAGGTTCTCCACCGGGCTCGACGCTCCCCACTCGAGCCGGTTCTGCGACCCCGCCGGGTTCGCGTCGCTCTCCCACTGCACGCGCAGCTCGGTCCCGTGGTAGCTCTGCAGCATCGGCAGCTTCGTGATCGTCTGCCCGGCGGCGGCGCTGGGCAGGATCCACAGTGCCAGCCACAGCGCCCGCGACACCGACATGTGTCGGCCTACGCGCTCTTGCCCGGCGGCGGCGCCATCAGGGTCAGCACGACCAGCCGGGCGCCCGATTCGTTCTCGATGCCGTGCACCTCGCCCGAGCCGGCCATCACCGCTTCGCCGGCGCCGAGCTCGCGCTCGACCTCGCCGATGCGGAACCGGCCGCGGCCCTCGACCACGAGATACACTTTGTCACAGCCGGCGTGCGCGTGCGGCTTCTGGCTCTGACCCGGCTCGAGACAGTACAGGTCGAGGAAGAAGCGCTCCGACTCGAACAGCGGGACCTTCGAGAGCTTCTCGCTCGAGAACGACCAGGCGGACTCGCCCCAGTTCCGCACCCGCATCAGGGCGTGTTCACCCACTCGATGTTGGCGCCGATCACGGGCGGCGTTTCGGCGTTCAGCATCGAGAGCTTGCGCGCGATCAGGCCCGCGATCGCGCGGAACTCGAGCGCCGCGGGGGAGTCCGGCGCGCCGACGATCGTGGGCTTGCCGGAGTCGCCGGCGGCCACGACGTCGGGCTGCAGCGGCACGTGGCCGAGCACGACGGTGTCGAGCTCCTGGGCGGCCCGCTCCGCGCCCCCTTCCCCGAACAGTTCATGGCGCTTCCCGCAGCCGTCGCAGGTGAAGAAGCTCATGTTCTCGACGATGCCGAGCACCGGCACGTTCACGCGCCGGAACATCTGCAGGCCCTTGCGCGCGTCGATCAGCGCGACCTCTTGTGGCGTCGTCACGATGACCGCGCCCGCGAGCGGCGCCGTCTGACAGATGGTCAGCGCCGCGTCGCCGGTCCCCGGCGGCAGGTCGAGCAGCAGATAGTCGAGCTCGCCCCACTTCACGTCGGAGAGGAACTGCTTGATCACCCCGTGCACCATCGGCCCGCGCCAGATCACGGGCGCGTTCTCGCCCGCCAGGAAGCCGATCGACATCAGCTTCAAGCCGAAGCTCATGAGCGGGTGGATCTTCTTGTCGGGCGTGACCTGGGGCCGACCCGAGATGTGCAGCATGAGCGGGATCGACGGCCCGTAGACGTCGCAGTCGAGGAGTCCCACCTTCGCGCCCTTCTCGGCCAGCGCGAGCGCGAGATTCACGGCGACCGTCGACTTCCCCACGCCGCCCTTGCCGCTCGCGACCGCGACGACGTTCTTCACGTCCTCGAGCCCCTCGGGGCGCGAGGCGTGCGTCGAGCCGCGGGTCTGCGAGGTCATCGCGACGTCGACCGACGTCACGCCGGGCAGCTTCTCGACCGCGGCGCGCGCCTCGCCCTCGAAGCGCTCCTTCACCGGGCACGCGGGCGTGGTCAGCTCGATCGTGAACGCGACCTTGCCGCCCTCGATACGCAGGTTCTTCACGAACCCGAGATCGACGATCGAGCGCTTGAAATCCGGGTCTTGGATCGGGCGGAGCGCGTCGAGCACGGCGCGCTCGGTGAGCTGGCTCATCGAGCCTCCTAGGGGCCGCCTGGGGTGGCCGGCGTTCGAGCTTATGAGAGCATACCCACGTGCCGAAATCTCGGGTGGGCCCGCGCGGGAAGTCGACGTCGTACGAGCGGATTTGGACCGTCGTGCGCCGGATTCCAGCGGGCCGCGTGGCGACGTACGGACAAGTCGCACGCGTTGCAGGTCTTGGAGGCGCAGCGCGCCTGGTGGGTTACGCGCTGCACGCGCTCCCCGAGAAGGGACACGAAGTGCCGTGGCAGCGGGTCATCAACGCGCAGGGTCGAATCTCGCAGCGCGGGTTCGATGGGGTCGAGCGCATCCAGCGCCGGCTGCTCGAGCGCGAGGGGATTCGCTTCGACGCCCGCGAGAAGGTCGATCTCGCGCGCTTCGGCTGGCGCGGGGGGCGTTAGCGATGGGTGCACTCGAAGGCCGCGAGTCCTCGTACCTCTCGTCCGTGGTCCGCCGCCAGCGCCCGATCGCGATCGCGGGCGCGGTGATCGCACTGCTGGGCGCCGGCTATCTCACCTGGGCGATCGCCCGCTACGACCAGCACGCGGATCCGCGCGACAGCCCCGGCTGGGACCGTCCGATCGCCGACCTGGCGTTCGTCTTCCAGCGCGGCCAGCTGCGCGTCGAGAAGGCGGAGGCGCAGACGCCCTCCGAAGCGCGGCTCCTGCGCGCGCTGTCGCGCAACATGCAGTTCTCGGCGGGCATCATGGTGCTGCAGGTGCGCATGTTCGTCGGCACGCTGGCGCTGCTGGGTGGGTGCATCATGATGACGGTCGTCCTCGAGCGGTCGCGGCTGCTCCGCCTGATCAAGCGCCTGCAGGAATAGCTCGGAGGGAGTGACTCGTGAATCGGTACCCCCGATGACTCGCTTCGGTCTCTGGTACGACTTCCGCAACCCGCCGCAGTGGCGGCAGGACCCGGCGAAGCTGTACGAGGGAATCGTGGCGCAGATCGAGCGCGCGGAGGCGCTCGGCTGGGACGACGTGTGGCTCTCCGAGCACCACTTCATCGCCGACGGCTACACGCCGTCGATGCTGCCGTTGGCCTGCGCGATCGCCGCGCGAACGAAGCGGATCCAGATCGGCACGAGCGTGCTGCTCCTGCCGCTCCACGATCCGCTGCGGGTTGCCGAGGACGCGGCCACGGTCGACGTGATGTCGAACGGGCGCTTCCAGCTCGGCGTCGCCGGCGGCTATCGCAAGGGTGAGTTCACCGGCTTCGGCATCCCTGCAAGCGAACGCGCCGCGCGCATGAACGAGGCGCTGCCGATCCTGCGCCGGCTGTTCGCGGGCGAGCGAGTCACGACGCGGGATGCGCGCTTCTATCGCTACACGGACGTCGAGCTGACGCCGCTGCCCGTGCAGCAGAAGATGAAGCTCTGGGTCGGCGGCTTCTCCGAGCCCGCGGTGCGCCGCGCGGCGCGGCTCGGCGACGCCTACATCTCCACGGGGCCGATTCTGCCGCTCGCGACCCTGTACCGCGACGAGCTGCGCCGGCTCGGAAAGAACCCCGACGAGCACGAGATCGCCGCCGGAGTCACTTGGCTCCTGGTCTCACGCGACCCGGAGAAGCGCTGGCGCGAGGCCGAGGAGCACTTCCTGTACCAGATCAACCTGTACGCGCGGTGGTTCGGGGAAGCCGGCATGCAGATCGCCGCGGTCGCCAAGAGCCGCGCCGACCTGGCGAGCCGCGGCGCGATGATCGTCTCTCCCGAGCAGGCGATCGAGACGATCCGGAGCTACCTCGCCGAGCAGCCGATCACGCGCTTCTACGGCTGGACGCTCCCGCCCGGCCTGCCGCCCGAGTGGGCCGACGAGCACCTCGGGCTCATGGCGCGCGAGGTCATCCCCGCCTTCCGCCGCTAGCGCAGCAAGCTTGTTCAGGGGACCTCGGATTTGAAGAACGCCGAGAGGTCCTTGCCGGAGACTTGCTCGCTGGCTCGCTGGACGCGCTCGGTGCTGAGGACGCCGCCTTGGGCGACGAGGATCCGAACGACGTCGTCGAGGCTCTTGGTCTCCTGGGTGGCGTTGCGGATCGAGAGGTCGAGCGCGCGCAGCACGGTCACCGCGCGGGCGGTGCCCGCGCCCGAGATGGTCTTGCTGCGCAGGTGCGCGGCTTCCTTGCCGCGCTCCGCCTGTAGCTCGAGCGCGCGAGTCAGTCGCTCGGGCGAGATCGTGCCCGAGCGGCCGAGGAGCTGGAGCGCGTAGTACTGCGCGAGGCCCTCGATCGCCCAGTCACCGTCGTTTCCGGGCCGGAGCCCGAGCGCCGTGTGCATGACTTCGTGCAAGAGCGGGCTCGGCCCGTCCTCGGTGATCAGCGGCCGGTGCGCGTGCAGGAAGAGCGAGTTCGGGCCTGAGAGACCGCCGTGCCACATCGGATCGGCCGCGCTCACGATCAGCAGCCGTTCCGGAAGCCCGCCGAGAATCCGCTGCAGGGTCGGCAGGGTCCAGTGCAGCATCGCGAGCATGTCCTGGCGGCGCACGCCCATGGTGCGCGGGCCCGCGATCGCGACGCGCATGCCCGCGACGTCCTCGCGCACGACCCCGAGGTCGCCGGCGACCATCCAGCCGGTGGGCCGCATGAAGCCGCGGCGCCGATGCTCGACCTTGAACTCGCCGCCCCGCAATTTTGCGTAGGGCGTCGCGATCGCCCAGCCCTCCGGCAGCCGCACCGCCAGCCGCGTGCGCGAGCGCGCGCCGTCGCTGACGCGGGCGCGGGCGGGCGGCACGAGATCCTCGCCGCGGAAGATCGCCCAGGTCTTGGCGCAGCGCGCGTCGTAGCGGCGCGCATCGCGCAGATGATCGATGCGGAAGATGTAGGTCAGCTTCCCGCCGGTGCGCGGTGGGGTCCACGTGACGTGCGCGCCCTCGGTGAGCACATCGCCGTCGCCGCGAAACAACAGGTGCCGCTTCGGGTCGATGCGGAACCGCAGTGACATCAGGTGCTCCGCACCCTTGCCGACTGCGAGCGTGACGTGCGCCGCGCGCTCCGTCGGCACGATGCGCGCCTCGACGTGGAAGTCGTAACGCGGGTGTTTCGAACCGACCTCCTGCGCGGCGGCGCCGCCCTGGAGCGCAAAGGCCGCGAACAGCGCGAGCAAGAGCAGCGGCCGCGGCCTCATCGCAGCGCCCCCGCGCGCGCGCGGCGCGCGATGTCGCAGGCGAGCGCGATCCGGTCGCGCCAGTTCATGTCGGGGCGCACGCTGCGGTCGACCTCGGCCAGGCGCGGCACGAGTCCCGCGCGGTTCGCGACTTGGATCGCCAGGCCCGGCCGCGCATTCAGCTCCAGCACGAGCGGCCCGTGCTCCGCGTCGATCACGACGTCCGCGCCGACGTAGCCCAGGCGGGTCTGGTCGCTCGCGCGCACCGCGATCTCGAGCACGAGCTCCCACTCGGGGATCGCGCGCTCG
>DATFUE010000459.1:0-4865 GCA_035261165.1 Myxococcota bacterium | reverse complement strand
TCGGGCGCGGCCTCGCCGTTCGCCGCGAGCTCGTCCGCTGGCGCTTCGGCGCGTGACTCGCCGAGCTGCGGTCGCTCTTCGCCCTCGCGGTCCAAGCGACCGCGCCCGCGCCGGCGCCGCCCGCGGCGCCCCCGCCGGCGTCCGGACTCGTCGCGCTGTGAGTCGTCGCGCTGTGAGTCGTCGCGACTGGACTCGTCGCGCTCCGGCTCGTCGCCGCCCGCACCTCCGCGCTCCGCGGCGAGCTCGCCTTCTCGATCGTGCTCCGGCGCGCGCTCCGGCTCCCAGTCGCGCGCGACCTCGCGCTCGTCGCTCTCGAAGCGCTTCGGATCCGGACCGCGGGCGGGCTCAACGTCGTCGCGCTCTCGATCCCCGTCGGCAGCGGCAAAAGACGCCTCGGCCGGGTCGGCGCTGGCACCGCCCTCGCCTTCCCAACGCGCTTCGTCTTCGACGCGCGGCCCGTCCGAGCCGAAGCGCCCGCCGCGACCGCGCCGGCGGCGCCGGCGGCGCCGCCCGCGCTCGAATCCATTCGCATCGCTGCGTGCCGGAGCGCCCGCCTCGGGCGCGGCGAGCGACTCGCTCGGACCCGCGAATGACTCGCTGCGGACCGGACGCGAATCACTCGTGCCGATCGGGCCCGCGAGCTCCTCGAGCAGGGCGCGCGCCTCGCCCGAGATCTGGCGCGCGGAGACGAACAGCCGCGGCGGGCCGCTCGCCCCGGGCGTCCACGTGGCCCGCTCGAGATCGAGCAGATGCCAGCCTGCGACGAGTCCGGGCACGTCGGCGACCTCGAGCTCCTCGCGGATCGCGCCGACGACCGGCCGGCCGTCGATATCGATCCCGACCCAATCGATCAAGTCGGTCCCCTCGCGATTCCAGGGCAGCCAGCGCGCGGTGACGCCGGCATGAGCCTCGTCGGCTGCGCGCTCGATCTCGTCGTCGCGGCGCGCCGCCTCGCCTTCCAGGAGTCGCGGGTCCTGCGCCAGCGCCACGAGCCACTCGTGGAGCTCCACCCCCCAGCGCGGGAAGTTCGCTTCGCTGACCTGGACCTGCTTCTGCTCCGGAAGCTCCAGTGCGACGGCGACGTCCTCGCCGTCGGGGAGGACGCGCGCGACGCGCTCGCCGCGCACGAAGACGAGATACTCGGATCCCGCTGGGCGCACGCCACCGGCCGAAGTGACTGCCGCGGCGCCTTCGATCACGCGCAGCACGCGCGCGAGCAGGGTCGCGCCGCCACCGAACAGTGTCGGAGCGGGGCGCGCGGGATGATCGTCGATCTCGAACGTCTCCGAGCCCTCGGCCAGCCCGGGGAGCGAGAGCAGATGCAGCACCAGGCCGAGCTCGCCGGCGCGCGCGGCGGCCGCGCGGGTGCGCTCGGAGAAGAACGGCGCGGCGATGAAGACCTCGCGCAGGGCCCGGCCGCCGCCCGCGCGCCGTGCCGCGATGCGCGCCCAGCCGAGCAGCTCGAGCCCATCGCGGCGGCTCGCCACGATCGCGACCGGGCGATTGCCCTCCCAGCGCGCGGACGCGAGCGCGACACCGTCGGGCAGGTCGTCGCCGCGCTCGAGCGCCTGCAGGTCGCGCAGCCCGGCGCCGCGCAGCTCGCGCAGTCGCTCGAGCAGGCGCGCGCCGCCGGCGCCCGCGCCGCCGCCAGCGCCGTTGCCGCCGCCGCCCCGCCGGTTGCCCCAGCCTCGCCGTCTCACGTGCTCTCCTCGCAAATCCCCAACAGGCACCGAACTCTATCCGCATTCGTTCGGGCCGCCAGGGCGCGGCTAGACGTGTGTGTGCGGGTCGAACAGCCGATCGTGCTCGTCCATCGCGAAACGGTCGGTCATGCCGGCGACGTAGTCGACGATCGCGCGCTCTTCGGGCTCGCCTTGCGCGCGCGCGAGCACGTGCGGCGGGAGCTGACGCGGGTCGGCCGCGTACGCGCGCCACAGATCGCCGAGGATGCGCTCCGCCTTCGCCGCCATGCGCAGGACGCGATGGTGACGATAGAAGTGGTCGAGCAGGAAACGGGCGAGCTCGCGCTTTTCCGCCCCGATCTCGGGCGAGAAATCGACCGCGCGCTCGGGGAGCGCCGCGGCCTTCTCGGCCGACACCCCAGGGTGTCGGTCGAGGCGGCGTGCGCTGGCTTCGATCAAGTCGGTCGCGAGCAGATCGATGAGCGCGACCGTGAGGCGCGGGCGCGCGCTGCGCGCGTCGCCGCCCTCGTGTGTGTTCGCCGCGTCGAGCGCGCGCTGGAACAGCGGAAGCGCGCCGAGCGTTTCCCACTCCAGGATGTCGGCGCGCAGGCCGTCGTCGAGGTCGTGCGTGTGGTAGGCGATCCCGTCGCACGCGTCCGCGATCTGTCCCTCGATGCTCGGCCCCGCGCCCAGATCGGGCAGCGGCACCGGATGCGAGTAGCGCGGAAAGTCGGAGCCATGTTTCAGAATGCCAGCGCGCGTCTCGTGCGAGAGGTTGAGTCCGGGGTAGCGCTCGGAGCGATCCTCGAGCCAATCCACGATGCGCAGGCTCTGGCGGTTGTGCTCGAAGCCGCCCTGCGGCTTGAGCAACTGGTTCAGCGCGTGCTCGCCCGCGTGGCCGAACGGCGGGTGACCGAGGTCGTGCGAGAGCACGATCGCCTCGACCAGGTCCTCGTTGGCGCCGAGCGCGCGGGCGACGGTGCGCGCGACCTGCGCGACCTCGAGCGTGTGGGTGAGTCGATTGCGGAAGTGATCGCCTTCCGAGTACGGGAACACCTGTGTCTTGTACTGCAGGCGCCGGAAGGCGCGCGCGTGCAGTACGCGGTCGCGGTCGCGTTGGAACGCGGTCCGATACGCATGCGGAGGCTCGGCTTCGATGCGGCCGCGCGAGTCACGCGCGCGGAGCCCATAGGACGCGAGCGACTCGGCCTCGTGCTGCTCGAGCTCCGCGCGGGTTCGCACCCTCTATCGCTCCCGACTCTTCTCCTCGACCAGGCGATTCAGGCGCACGCGGTCCGCCTCGCGCAGGCTCTCCGTGTCCGGCTCGGCAGCCGCGGGCGGCGGCGCCGAGACCGCCGGGGTCTTGTCGCCGACGACGCGCTCCATCGCGCGCGCGCCGAGCTGGCGCGCGGTTCCCTGCGCCGTGGCGACGAGCTCCTTGGCAGTGCGAACCCGCAAGGTGAGCGTGAGCGACTCGGGCGACCAACGCGCCTCGATCAGCAAGAACGCGGCTGTGGCCAGCAGGACGAGGAGCAGCAGTCGAAACACACCCAACCTCGAGTAGGCGGGCAGTGTAAGTCAGGGCTACCCGGGCGGCCAGCCGCAGCTGCGTCCGCCGAGCAGGTGCAGGTGCAGATGGAACAGGGTCCGACCCGCGGCCGCGTTGGTGTTGAACACGAGCCGGTAGCCGTCTTCAGCGAATCCGCGCTCGCCCGCCAGGCGCGCTGCGACCTCGACGAGCTCGCCCACGAGCGCGTGCGTGCGCGGCGAGACGTCGAGAGTCGAGGCGAGGTGCTCGCGCGGAATCACCAGCAGGTGCGTCTTCGAACGCCAGCACGCGCTCGACAGTCGGGCCTCATTCGCTCCTCGGCTTCGAGCCCGCGCCAGTATACTCGGCGCGATGAGCTCGCTTTCGTCGCTCCCCGAGCGCCTGCTGCTCGGCCCCGGACCCAGCAACGTCTCCGACGAGGTGCGGGCCGCGCTCGCGCGCCCGCCGATCGGCCACCTCGACCCAGCCTTTCTGGCGCTGCTCGACCAGATGCAGAGCCAGCTGCGGCGCGTGTTCAAGAGCGACTCCGCGTTCGCGTTCCCGCTCTCGGGCACGGGCAGCGCCGGCATGGAGGCGTGTCTCGTGAATTTGCTCGAGCCCGGCGAGACGGCGCTGGTCGCGGTGAACGGCGTCTTCGGCGAGCGGATCTCGACCATCGCGGAGCGCGCGGGCGCGCGCGTGGTGCGCGTCGAAGCGGAGATGGGCCAGATCGTGCCGCCGGAGCGACTCGTCGCGGAGATCGACGCGCGCCGCCCCGCGCTGGTCGCGCTCGTGCACGCGGAGACCTCGACGGGAGTCGCCCAGCCGATCGCCGAAGTCGCGGCGGCCGCGCGGCGCTCGGGCGCGCTGGTCGTGCTCGACTGCGTCACCTCGCTCTCGGGCATGGACGTGCGCTTCGACGAGTGGCAGATCGACGCGGCCTACTCCGGCACGCAGAAGTGTCTCGCCTGTCCGCCCGGACTGTCGCCCATCGCGCTGGGCGAGCGCGCCCTCGCGCGCCTCGAGCGCCGCTCCCGCCCGGTGCAGAGCTGGTATCTCGACTTCACGCTGATCGGCCGTTACCTCGGCGCGAGCCGCGTCTACCATCACACCGCGCCCATCTCGATGATCTACGGCCTGTACGCCGCGCTCGAGCGCGCCCTGGCCGAGGGCCTCGAGGCGCGCTTCGCGCGACACAGAAATGCGTCGCGTCTCCTGATCGAAGGCCTCGAGGCGCGCGGCTTCGAAATGCTGGTCGCTCCTGAGCACCGCCTGCCGATGCTGCACTCGGTCATCCCCCCGGTCGCCGACGAAGCGATGCTGCGGCGCCGCCTGCTCGAGACACACGGGATCGAAGTCGGCGGCGGCCTGGGCAAGCTGGCGGGCCGGATCTGGCGGATCGGTTTGATGGGCGAGAATGCGCGGCCGGAGGTGGTGGCGCGACTCCTCGCTGCGCTCGACAAGTTGTGTCCCTAAAATTGGGTCGAACGAAGACGTAGGCGCGTCCGGTCCGCCTCGGCGAGCAACCGTCAGGCAGCGTACTTCAGGGAGTGCTCCGCACCGTTCATGATCCGGCGGGTGGGAAGCGACCGACGGTAGTAGCCGGCCCAGCGCGCGGGCAGTGGGACGCAGCTTGGAAACACCCGCGCGCGCAG
>DATFUE010000458.1:0-6306 GCA_035261165.1 Myxococcota bacterium | reverse complement strand
GCGCTCCTCGGCCTCGCGCTGGACTTCCGCGCGGGAGGCTTCCTGAAGCGCTCCGCCGCTTCTTTCCAGGACCTGCTGCAGCTCGAGCCGGAGAATCTCCAGGCGCTGCGCGCGCTCGAGCGCATTCGCATCGAGAGCGGTGACTGGGAGGGCGCGGTGCAGATCCGCAACCAGATCGGCGCGCGCGATCCGGCCACGCCCAAGATCCTGGCGCATCTCTGGACCGGTCACGGGCGCGCGCGCGCCGCGCGCGGCGTCGAGGCCGAGGCGCGGCGCGCGTTCAAGCGGGCCGTCGGGCAAGACCCGGACTGCGCCGAGGCGTATCTCGCGCTCGGCGATCAGCGTCTCCGCGAGGGCAGCGTGCGCAAGGCCGCCAGCCTGTTTCGGCGCGCGCTCGGCTTGCACCCCGCGATCGGTCGGCTCGTGTATCCGCGGCTCTGGGAGGCGCATGGCAAGCTCGCCGACCTGGCCGGTCTGGAGAGTCTCTTGCGCGAGCGGGTCGACGCCGAGCCCGACGACGCCGACGCGGCGCTCTGGCTCGCGCGCACCATCGCGGCGCAGTCACACCCCGATCAGGCGCTGGCGCTGCTGCGGCGGCTCCTGGATCGCGACCCGGGTCAGCTCGCGCTGCACGCGGAGATCGGGCGCGTGCTGCTGCACGAGAACCGCGACTCCGACGCGAAGAAGGCGTTCGAGGAGCTGCTCGAGCGCCTGCCCAGCGATCCGCACCGCCTGGCCTGTCGCGGCTGCGGCGCGCAGGACGTGACGCTCCACTTTCGCTGCCCGCAGTGCGGCGAGTGGGACAGCTTCAACTGAGCGAGGCGCGCAGCACTCCGGCGATGCTGTTCGCCAGGCTGGTGGCGGTGAACGGCTTTTGCACGAAGCCCGCGATGCCCTGCGCCTCGAGGCGCCGCAGCGCCGGTTCCGCCGCGTAGCCGCTGGTCGCGAGCACGGGCGTCTTGCCCGCGAGCTCGCGCAGCTCC
The DNA here is from genome assembly GCA_035261165.1 of Myxococcota bacterium. GTDB lineage: Bacteria > Myxococcota_A > UBA9160 > SZUA-336 > SZUA-336 > VGRW01. The sequence continues at coordinate 5,323 of DATFUE010000458.1, read as the reverse complement.
GCGAGCACGAGCTCGCCCGACTCACCGCCGAGCGTGAGATCGAGGACGATCGCCGAGATCTCCGCGCCGTGCGCGCGCAGCTGGGCGAGCGCCTCGCCGCGATCCGCGGCGAGCAGCACGGAGTAGCCCACACCCTCGAGCGCGCGCCGCGCGACTTCGCGCACGCCGCGCTCGTCGTCGACGATCAGGATCGCCCCTTCGCCGTGCGCGGCGGCTGGCTGCGCGACCTCGGCGGGCGCGCCCGGCGCGACCGGCGCGTGCGCCGCCGCGGGCAGCAGCACGCGCATGCGCGTGCCGCGACCGGCGGCGCTGTCGACGCTCAGGCTGCCGCGGTGCGCGCGCACGATGCCGTGCGCGACCGCGAGGCCGAGCCCGCGACCCGCTCCCTTGGTCGTGAAGAACGGATCGAAAATGCGCGCCAGCGCGGCGTCGTCGACCCCGCAGCCGCTGTCGGCGACTTCGAGCGCGAGCCAGGGGGTCGGATCGCCTTCCGCGCCCGCGCTCGTAGTGACTCGCAGCGTGACGAGCCCGCCCTCGGCCGGGAGCGCTTCGCAGGCGTTCGTGACCAGATTCATCAGCACCTGGCGCAGCTGCGTCGCATCGCCGTCGACGGCCGCCGGCTCGAGCGGCGCCGACCAGTCGATCTTCGCGCGAGCGGGAAGTGAGTGCCGCAGGAGCTCGAGCGTGTCGCCGACGAGGGCGCGCAGGTCGACGCGCTCGGAGTCGATCCGCTCGCGGCCGGAGAACGCGAGGATCTGGCGCACGAGACCCGCGGCGCGCTCGCCCGCGCGCTGGACCTCCTCGAGACACTCGCGCAGGCCCGGATCCGCGATCGGCCGCTGCAGCCCGAGCTCCGCGTTGCCGAGAATCCCGACGAGCAAGTTGTTGAAGTCGTGCGCTACGCCGCCGGCGAGCAGGCCGAGACTCTCGAGGCGCTGTGACTCGCGCAACCGCGCTTCGAGCTCCGCGCGCTCCTCTGCGAAACGGCGTCCCAGTGTGACGTCGGCGACCACGCCGAGCGAGATCCCGGGGCGCTCCTTCACGGCGTGCCCGCGCACCAGGACCCAGCGGGTCTGGCCGCCCGCGCGCGGCGCGAGGCGGAACTCGAGCTCGAACGACTCACCCCGCTCCGCGCGCTCCAGCGCCACGCTGCGCGCGGCCTGGAAGTCGTCCGCGTTCACGAGCGTCGCGGCGCCGTCCGTCGTTCCCGGCATCGCCTCGCCGTCGCCGAGCCCGAACACGCGCGCGGCGTTCGGCGACCAGCGCACGACTCCGGCGGGAGCGTCCCACTCCCAGGTGCACATCTGCGCGCCCTCGAGCGCGAGCCGCAGGCGCGCCTCGCTCTCGGCGAGCGCTTGCTCGGAAGCCCGCTTGTCCGAGAGGTCGGTCAGCGTGCCGACCCAGCCCGCGAACGCGCCCGCGGCGTCGAACTCGGGCATCGCCTGCGTCAGCACCCAGCGCACCTCTCCGTCGGGGCGCACGATCCGCTGCTCGAGGCGCAGCGGCACGCCCTCCGCGAGCGCCCTGCGCGCGACCTTCAGGATCTTGCCGTCGTCCTCGGGATGAAGCGGACGGCTTCCCGGGTTCGCCAGCGCCGTCTCGACCGGGATTCCGGTGAGCTCCGACCAGCGCTCGTTCATATAGACGTGCCGGCCTTTCCTGTCGATCCGGAAGATCCCCACCGGCACCGCGCGCGCGAGGCTCTGGAAGCGCTGCTCGCTCTCGCGCAGCGCCTCCACCGTGCGCTGCTCCTCAGTCACGTCGCGAGTCACCATCACGACCTTGCGCCGGCCATCGGCGGATTCGAAGCGGCGCCCGTGCGTGTGCAGCCAGCGGTACTCACCGTCCGCGTGGCGGATGCGCTGCAGGATCTCGGGCGCGGGCGGCAGCTCGCCGGTCGCCAGCAGCGCCCACGCGCGCGGCAGATCGTCGGGATGCGTGAGCGTGTGGACCTGCTTCGAGAGCTCGTTCGCCCAGCGCTCGGGCGAGTAACCGAGCACGCGCTCGATGCTCGGACTCACGTAGATCAGGTCGCCGCTCGCGGTGTGCTCACTGATGATGTCGGAGGAGTGCTCCGCGAGCCTCCGGTAGCCGGCCTCGCTCTCGCGCAGCCGTGCAGCGGCTCGGCGGCGCGCGCTGCGGTCGCGGCCCTGGATCAGCATCGCGTCCTTCCCGCGGTAGCGGATCGGCGCCAGCCATGCCTCGACGTCGAGGATCGTCCCGTCCGATGCGACGAGGCGCAGCTCGAGCGACGGCACCGCCTCGCGGCGCGTGTGCACGCGCGCGGCCGCTTCGCGCACGTGCGCGCGATCGTCGGGGTGCACGAAGTCACAGATCGAGCGCTGGCGGATCTCGGCGCGAGTCGCGACGCCGAGCAGCCGGAGGGCCGTCCGATTCGCGTACGCGACGCGCTCCTCGATCTCCACCCCGATCAGGTTCGGCGTGGTCTCGAGCAGGTCGCGGAGCACGTTCGGATCCGAGCCCAGCCCGGACACGCGCCGGAGCAGGCGCAGCACGCGGGCAAGCATTGGTGATTCCCTCGGGCCTGTTGCGGCTGGCGCGATCGTATCACCGCGCGCGCGGCGATCCGCTGCATTTCGCCCGGAGATACCCGGTGGAAGCTTCCGCGAGCATGAGTTCGCTGGCGCGCATCGCGGGCGGCTGCTGGGTCGGAGCGGCGATCTCTTTCTGGCTTGCCTGGTTCTTGATGCCGTTGCCGGGCACCACGGACGCCGCCCTCATCCTCGAGGAAGTCGGAGCGATGTCCGAGCGTGTGTTCTGGTCGGTCGCCTTGCAGCTGATCTCCTCGGCGCTGTTCGTGCCCGCGCTGCTCGGGCTGGGGGCGGGTCTCTGGCGCGCTAGATCGTGATCTGCATGCCGAGCTCGACGGCTCGGCCCGGCGGAATCCCGAAGTAGCCGGCGGCCGGCTGCGCGGTGTAGTGCAGCACCGCGAACAGGCGTTTGCGCCAGCCCGCGAGCTCGCGCTTGCCCGAGGCGAGCACCGTGACTCGGCCGAGGAAGAAGCTCGCGGTCTCGACGCTGACGGGCACGCCGGTGGCGGCGATCTGGCGCACGATCTCCGAGATCGTCGGCGTCTGAGTGAAGCCGAAGCGCGCAGTCACTCGCACGAAGCCCTCGCCGAGAAACTCCACGCGCACGCGGTCGTTGCGGGGCACCGACGGCACGTGCTCGGTCGTGATGGACAGGAGCACGATCCGCTCGTGCAACACCTTCGAGTGTTTGAAGTGATGGCCGAGGGCGAGCGGCAGACCGTCGGGATAGCCCGACATGAACACCGCCGTGCCCGGCACGCGCAGCGGCTTCTCGCGCGCGACATCCGCGATGAACGCGGTGAGCGGCAGGGTCACGTCGTTCAGGTGGCGATTCAGCAAGTCCGTGCCGCGCTTCCAGGTGGTCATGATGATGAACAGCACGAGCCCGACCGCGAGCGGAAATACGCCCCCGTGCGGCGTCTTGGGCAGGTTCGCGGCGAACAGCGCCAGATCGACGACCAGGAAAACCGCGCCGAGCGCGAGCGCTACGGGCGCGCCGTAGCGGCGCATCGCGACCGGCACGTACAGGAACGTGGTGACCGCCATCGTGCCGGTGACCGCGATGCCGTACGCCGACGCGAGACCCGACGAGCCGCGGAACTCGAGCACGAGGAAGATGCAGGAGAGCATCAGCGCCCAGTTCACCGCGGGCACGTAGATCTGTCCCTCTTGCCGGCTGGAGGTGTGGATGATCTGCATGCGCGGCAGATAGCCGAGCTGGATCGCCTGCGCGGTGAGCGAGAACGAGCCCGAGATCACCGCCTGCGAGGCGACGATCGTCGCCATGGTCGCGAGCCCGACCATCGGCAGCACCGCCCAGCCCGGCAGCATCGTGAAGAACGGATTCTCGACCCCCGTCGCGCCGACGTGGAGCAAGTACGCGCCCTGGCCGAAGTACGACAGCAAGAGCGAGGGAAGCACGACGGTGTACCAGGCGAGCACGATCGGCGCGCGCCCGAAGTGACCCAGATCCGCGTACAGCGCCTCGGCACCGGTGACACACAGCACCACCGCGCCGAGGATGAAGAAGCCCGGCCCCGACGAGCTGGAGAGCAGGCGCAGCGCGTGCACCGGATTCACCGCTTGGAAGACCTGCGGCTCGCGCGCGATCCAGGGCAGCGCGAACAGCGCGATCGCGGCGAACCAGGCCAGCGAGACCGGTCCGAACCACGCGCCGATGCGCGTCGTTCCGGTCCGCTGCACGAGAAACAGCCCGATCAGGATGACCAACGCCGTCGGCCAGATCAGCGGTGAGGTGCCGGGCAGGGCGACGTCGATGCCCTCGACCGCGGAGAGCACGGAGATCGCCGGCGTGATCATTCCGTCGCCGTACAGGAGCGCGGTCCCGACCAGCGCGACGAGATATGCCACCGTGCGGAAGCGCGACGCGTCGAGGTAGTTGCGCTGCACCAGCGCGAGCAGCGCGAGCACTCCGCCCTCGCCGTTGTTGTCGGCGCGCATGACGAACGTCAGATACTTCACGACCACGACCAGGATCAGCACCCAGAACACGAGCGAGAGGACGCCGAGCACGTTCTCATGCGTCGGGGCCGCGCCGTGGCTCCCGTTGAAACACTCGCGGAGCGCGTAGAGCGGCGAGGTGCCGATGTCGCCGTAGACGACGCCGATCGCGGCCAGGGTCAGGCGGCGGAGCGCGAGCGGTGGTCCCGACCCGTCCGACACCCCGTGCTGCACGGCGCGTTCGGATAGCACGTTCGCACCCGATGCGCAGCTAACCGAAAGGCCTGGGAATTTGACCCCCGGCGCGGCGCGCGGTGAGAATCGGCGCGAGGGAGACGCTCGATGACGGACGCGACACGCCCGCCGGACATTCTGAGCCTGCACGCCAAGAGCTCGCCGCAGAAGCTCGCCGTGGTTCACGATAGGCCGGACGGCCAGGTGCTGCGCTGGAGCTTCGCGGAGCTCGAGGCCGAGGCCAACCGGCTCGCAAACGGGCTGCTGGCCCTCGGCCTGCGCCGCGGCGAGAAGCTGGTCTGGTGCGGTCAGAACTCCCCCGGGGTCGTACGCGTGGTGCACGCGGCGCGCAAGCTCGGGGTGGTCGCGGTCCCGCTGAACTACCGGCTGTCGCCCGAGGAAGCCCAGTACGTGGTCGACAACTCGGACGCGGTGATGATCTACGTGGACGCGGAGTATGCCGAGCTGTTCCGTTCGATCCGCGCCGACACCCCGAAGGTGGCCCACTTCCTCGTGTTCGACGGCGAGGCTCTCGACGGGCAGGAGTCGTTGGCCGCGCTCACGGCCGACGCGCC
>DATFUE010000457.1:0-2697 GCA_035261165.1 Myxococcota bacterium | reverse complement strand
ACTGCCTCCAGAACGCCGACATCAAGTACATCGGCGAGCTGGTGCAGCGCAGCGAAGCCGAGATGCTCAAGACCAAGAACTTCGGCCGCAAGTCACTGAACGAGATCAAGGAGATCCTCGCCGGCCTCGGCCTCGAATTCGGCATGAAGCTCGAGAGCTTCCCCTCGCGCAAAGAGCTCGACCGCTTGCGCGAGGACGCCGACGCTTGAGCGTGGGTAGGGTGCCCACGCGACCATAAGGAGTCCTGAGCGTGGGTAGGGTGCCCACGCGACCATAAGGGCTCTGTAGGAACCAGCGAAATGCGACATCGCAAAGACCACCGAAAGCTCTCGCGCAACGGCGCGCACCGGACCGCCATGCTGCGGAACATGGTGACGTCTCTCTTCGAGCACGAAGAGATCCGCACCACGACCGCGAAGGCGAAGGAGCTGCGCCGCGTCGCGGAGCGCATGATCACGCTCGGGAAGCAGGGCACGCTCGCCGCGCGGCGCCGCGCGCTGGCGACGATTCGCTCGAAGGACGTGGCCGCCAAAGTCTTCGACGAGCTGGCGAAGCGCTACGCGAAGCGGCCCGGCGGATACACGCGGCAGTTCAAGCTGGGCCCGCGACACGGTGACAACGCCGAGATTACGCTCATCCAGCTCGTCGACGCGCGGAAGCCGGACGCCGGGGAGGCGAACGCCGCCACTTGAACCGACCCGGGAGAGGAACGCTTTCCCTCCTGTTCGTCGCCGCGATCTTCGCGGTCGGGGTCGGCGCGTGGGTCGTTCTGCGCACGCCGCTGCTCGCGCTGCGCGACGGATCCCCCGCGCCTGACTTCTCGCTGCCGGTGCAGGGCGGCGGTCCGAACGTCTCGCTCGCGGCGCTCCGCGGCAAGGTCGTGTTCGTGAACTTCTGGGCGACCTGGTGCGCGCCCTGTCGCGCGGAAGCGCCCTCGCTGGAGACGCTCTACCAGCGACTGCGCGGCGACGGGTTCGAGGTCGTGGCGATCTCGATCGACAAGCCCGAGGCGAGCGCGGCGATCGACCAGTTCCGGCGCGACTTCTCGCTCTCCTTCCCCGTCCCCCTGGACCCCAGGAAGCGGGTGTACGACGCCTACCAGGTGTCCGGCGTTCCGGAGACCTACTTGATCGATCCGGCCGGGCGGGTGGTCGAGCACTTCGTCGGCCCTCAGAATTGGGAAGACCCGCGCTACTCTCGGGCGATCCGCCGCGCCCTGGCCGCGGCCAAGGATGATTCGGGGGGGAGTCCAGGTGGGTGAATCCGAAGCGGCTGCTCTCTCGCCGCGCCGCGGATGGCTGTGGATCGGGCCGTTGGCTGCGCTCGCGGGGGCGGCCTGCGCGCTGCTGTACGACGCCGACAACGGGCTGCGCGCCGTGTTCAACGTGAATGCCGAGCTCGAGCACGCTGATGAACGGGTCGCGGTGCTCTGGTCCGAGCGGACCGAGCTGGTCGAACGGGCCGAGCGGCTGCGCACCGATCCGTTCGAGATCGAGAGCGTGGCGCGCGAGTCGCTTGGCATGGTGCGCCCGGGCGAGATCGTCGTGCGGCTGCGCGGCGCGCCGCAGGGCGATTGACCCGCAGGCGCGGGCAAGCTACCGGAGCGTGGTCAGGGTGGCCACGCGACGACGCGGAGCGTGAATAGGGTGCCCACGCGATCATAGGCGGAGCGTGGGTAGGGTGCCCACGCGATCATGGGCGGAGCGTGGGTAGGGTGCCCACGCGATCATAGGAAGTTCCATGAGGGACGAGGTCGACAAACTGCTGCGCGCGGCCGCCTCGCGCGTGCTCGAGAAGCATGCGCCGCACGCGCTCGACCTCGTCTCGAACCTCTCTTTGGTTCCGGCCAAGACACCCGAGCACGGTGACTTCGCGAGCAACGCGGCGCTCTTGATGGCGAAGGCGCTCGGCCGGCCCCCGCGCGAGGTCGCGGAGCTGTTGCAGGCCGAGCTGGGCGACGGCGGCGGCGCGCTCGAGCGCAGCGAGATCGCCGGCCCGGGCTTCCTGAACGTGTTTCTCTCGCGCTCCCGCTGGCGCGACGCGATCGCGCGCGTCCTGCGCGAAGGCGCGAGCTTCGGCCGCAGCGCCGCCGGCGCGGGCAGCGAAGTCATGGTCGAGTTCGTGTCCGCAAATCCCACGGGTCCGCTCACGATCGGCCACGGGCGCAACGCCGTGCTCGGCGACTGCATCGCGAGTCTGCTCGAAGCGACGGGTCACAAGGTCGTGCGCGAGTACTACTTCAACGACGCCGGGCGCCAGATGCGCGTGCTCGCGCAGTCACTCCGCGCGCGCTACCTGCAAGAGCTCGGCGACGCCGCGGAGCTGCCGGAAGAGGGCTACCAGGGCGAGTATCTCGTCGAGATCGCGCGCGCGCTCGTCGCGGAGGCGGGCGAGGGTTGGCGCGAAGCGGACGAGGCGCGCTTCAGAGCCCGCGCGACCGAGGCGATCTTCGGCGACATCGAGCGCACGCTCGCGGCGCTGGGCGTGCGCTTCGACTCCTACTTCAACGAGCACACGCTCTACGAGCGCAAGCTCGTCGACCAGACCCTCGCGGATCTGCGCGCCGCCGGGCTCGTGTTCGAGCAGGACGGGGCCGTCTGGCTGCGCTCGACGCGCTTCGGCCTGGAGCGGGATCGCGTGCTGGTGAAGTCGACGGGCGAGGCGACCTACCTGCTGCCCGACGTCGCTTACCACCGC
>DATFUE010000456.1:0-4802 GCA_035261165.1 Myxococcota bacterium | reverse complement strand
GATCAAGGTGAAGCCGCGTTCCGATGATCGCATGGGCACCCTACCCATGCTCTTTCGATGATCGCATGGGCACCCTACCCATGCTCTTTCGATGATCGCATGGGCACCCTACCCATGCTCGGAGTCACTTCGCATCTTTGGGCTCCTCGATGCGGATCTCGCCGGAGAAGGCCACGAGCCGGATGCGCAGGTCATAGCCTGCGTCGTCGCGCAGCCAGATCTCCGCGGGGTCGCTACCGCCGTCGATCGAGAAGCCGATCGCGACCGCGCCGTCCTTGTGCGCCGCGTCGCCGAGCCGGACCTCGCGAATCGCCACGTCCTTGGCGTCGTCGAGCGGCCGCCACTCGCCGAGCATCGAGTCGACCGGCACGAACGGGTGCGCGCCGATCGGCGGCGCGAGGCTCAGGCCCTCCGCGTGGTCCGGGAGGGTCTCGTCGGGATCGGGGGGCGGCGGCACCTCCATCTCGACCCGGAACAGCTGGTGATCGAGATCGACGACGAAGCGCTGCACGTGCCCGGTCGTGACCGCGCGCTGCGAGACGTACTCGAGCTCGGCGGCCAGCGTGCGCCCGGAGTTTCGGATGTGCACGCCGAAGCCGCCGCCGATCGTGGTCGTGAACACCCCCGTGATCAGCACGATCAGGAAGATCACGATCAGCAGCTCGAGCAGCGTGAAGCCGGGTTCCGATGATCGCATGGGCACCCTACCCATGCTCCGGGCGAGTCAGTCCATGCTCCGGGCGAGTCACTCGCTCACCGCTCGGAGCTCACTTCCCAGTTGCCGATGTCGGCGTTCTCGCCGTCGCCCCCGGCCTGGCCGTCGCCGCCGTAGGAGTAGAGATCGAAGCTCTGGGCGTTGTTCTTGCCGGGGCGGTCGTACTTGAACGGGTTGTGCCACGGATCTTCGAGGTCCTTCGAGCTCACGTAGCCGCCGGCCGGGTAGCGGCGCGGCCGCGGCTCGCCGGTGGGCTCGTGCACCAGCGCCTCGAGGCCTTGATCCGCGCTCGGGTACGTGCCGTTGTCGAGCTTGTACAGCTCGAGCTGCTGCGAGAGCTTGGTGACTTGCAGCCGCGCGATGTCGGCCTGCGCGCCGCCCAGCCGCTTGAACAGGTTCGTCGCGAGCACGGTCATCAGCAGGCCGATGATCAGCACCACGACCATGATCTCCAGCAGGGTGAATCCGTCGCTTCTCGATGTTCTCACGAGTGACTCCTTTGCCGCCGACCCTAGAGCGCCGACGTCATGTTCATGAGCGGCAGCAGGGTCGAGAGGATGATGAGCAGGATGACCATGGCGACGAAGATCAGCAGCACCGGGCCCAGCAGCGCGAGCAAGCGCTGCAGAGCGTTGCTGACCTGGTCGTCGTAGCTGTCGGCGAGCTTGCCGAGCATCGCGGGCAGCTCGCCGGAAGCCTCGCCGACGGAGATCATGTGCGTGACGAGCGGCGGGAACTCGCCGCTGGTGCGCATCGTGCCGGCGATCGACGAGCCGCGCGTGATCGCTTCCTTCGCGTCCTCGATGGCGCGGCCGATGACCGCGTTCGACGCGACCTCCTTCGAGATCTCCAGCGCGGGCACGATGCTGACGCCGCCCGCCGAGAGCGTGGCGAGGGTGCGCGCGAAGCGCGCGATCGCCACGTAGCGGATCAGCCGGCCGAACACCGGCAGGCGCAGGGTGAAGGCGTCCCAGCGAAGCCGGCCCGCCTCGGTTCGAATCACCCGACTCCACACGATGAAGAGGACCGCCAGCGCGATCACCACCGGGAACCAGTAGTGAGTCACGACGTCCGACAGCACGATCACGAGGCGCGTGGCGAGTGGCAGCTCCTGCTTCATGTCGCGCAGCATGCTCGTGATGTTCGGGATCACCTTCACCAAGAGGACGCCCGCGACGCCGGCGCTGAACACCAGCATCAGCACCGGGTAGATCATCGCGTTGATCAGCTGGTTGCGGAGCACCATGCGGTTCTCGACGTACTCCGCGAGGCGCTGCAGCACCGGAGCGAGCGCGCCGGACGACTCACCCGCGCGCACCATCGAGCAGTACAGGTCGTCGAAGACGTAGGGGAACTCGCCGAGCGCGTCGCCGAGCGACGTGCCCTCGTTCACCGACTCGCGCACGCGCCCGATCACGTTCTTGAAGCGCTCGCGCTCGACTTGCTCGGTGAGCGCGGACAGCGCCTGCACCAGCGGCACACCGGCCGAGATCAAGGTCGCGAGCTGACTCGAGAACATCGAGAGGTCGAGGTCGGGGATGCGCCGCAGCTGGGGCAGCTGCAGTCGGTGCAAGAGCTCCGAGGTCTGGCCGCGCGTCTTGCCCTCGACGATCTCCGTCGGGAAGATGCCCTCGGCGCGCAGCTTGGCGCGCGCGGAGCGCGGGCTCTCCGCGTCGATCGTCGCTGCGATCGAGCGATTCCCCGCGGCGACGCCCTTGTAGCGGTAGACCGGCACGGCGTTGCTCAGGCCGCCTGCGGATCGAGCGCCGCGACGGCCTCCTCCTCGGTCTGCCGCAGGATCTCGGCGACCGAAGTCAGACCTTCGAGCACCATGCGCGCGCCGTGCATGCGCATCGTCTGCATGCCCTGTCGGATGCCCTGATCCTGGATCTGCTTCGAATCGACGCCGCGCGTGATCATGGAGCGCACCGTGTCGTCGATCAGCAGGATCTCGAAGATGCCCGTGCGCCCGTGATAGCCGGTGTGGTTGCAGTGGACGCAGCCCTTCGCGCGGTACAGCGTGCGAGACGCCACGTCCGATCGGCCCAGGCCGATCTCGGCGAGCTCTTCGTCGCCCGGCGTGTACGCCTCGCGGCAGCGCTTGCACAGCATGCGGATCAGGCGCTGGGCGATCGCGGCGACGAGCGACGACGCGATCAGGAACGGCTCGACCCCCATGTCGATCAGCCGCGTGATCGTGCCGGCCGACTCGTTCGTGTGGATGGTCGAGAACACCAGGTGACCGGTGAGGCTCGCCTGGATGGCGATCTCCGCGGTCTCGAGGTCGCGAATCTCGCCGACCAGGATCACGTCCGGGTTCTGGCGCAGGATCGAGCGCAGTCCGGCGGCGAAGGTGAGTCCGATGGCCGACTTCACCTCGATCTGACTGATGCCCGGAAGGCGGATCTCGACCGGGTCCTCGATCGTGATGATGTTGTGCTCGGGCTTGTTGATGTCCGCGAGCGCGGCGTAGAGCGTGTTCGTCTTGCCCGACCCGGTCGGCCCGGTGACCAGGATGATGCCGTTGTTGCGGCGGATCAGGCGGCGCAGTGTCTCCTGGTGGCGCAGGGACAGGCCGATCTTCTCGATCGACAGCAGCTCCTGCGTGCGCGGCAGGAGCCGCAGCACGCAGCGCTCACCGTACTGGGTGGGCAGGGTAGAGAGGCGCACGTCGTAGTCGCGGCCTGCGATCTTGAGCACGATGCGTCCGTCCTGCGGCAGGCGCTTCTCGGCGATGTCGAGCCGGCCCATGATCTTGATGCGAGTCACGATCGCCTGCTGCATGCGCCGCGGCAGCGCGCGGATCGGCTCGTGCAGGATGTCGTCGACGCGGAAGCGCACGACCAGGTCCTTCTCCTGCGGCTCGATGTGGATGTCGCTGGCGCGCTCCTTCACCGCCTGCTGCAAGAGCGAGTTGACGAGCCGGATGATCGGCGCGCCTTCCTCGCTCGAGTCCAGCAGATCCTCGGGCTCGGAGATCAGCTCCGAAGCGATGTCCTCGAGCGCGGTCTCGTTGAATTCCTCGGCCACGTCCTCGGCGCTCGACGCCTGGTCGTAGACGTGGTTGATGCAGTTCAGGATCGCGCGGCGCGTGACGAGCACGGGCTCGCAGCGCGCGCCGGCGTAGACCATGCGCAGGTCGTCGAGCGGATCGGTGAGCAGCGGGTCGGCGATCGCGACTTCGAGCCGCGCGCCATCGCGCTTGATCGGCAGCAGGTAGTGGTGCTTTGCGAACGAGATCGGGATCTGGGTCGCGAGCTCGGCGTCGATCTCCTCCGGCGCGAGTGTCTCGCGCGTCGGGATGCCGTACAGACCGGCGAGCGCGCCGAGCAGCTCGCCCTCGGGCACGAGCTCGAGCTCGAGCAACAGGTCGGTGAGTCGCCGGCCGGACTGCTCCTGCTTCTTCAGCGCCTGCGCCAGGCCGTCCTCCGACAGCGAAGTGTGTTGCAGGAGGGCGGCGCGCAGCTCCAGTGGGGCCGACATCGCCCTACGGCTCGATCACGACGAGCGCTTGCAGCCCGCGCGACGCGTTCAGATCGCGGGCCACGGTCTGCGCCTTCGCCTCGTTGGTGTACGGGCCGAGCTGCACCCAGTGAGTCGTCTGGCCCTGCTCGCTCTGCGAGAACACGGTGCCGTCGTAGCCGTCGCCGATCAGCTTCTGCAGCAGAGCCACGGCGTCCTCGGCGGAGCTGAAGTGGGCGACCTGGACCAGGTAGCTCCCCGCCGCCTCTTTCTTCTTGAGAGTCTCGATCTCCTCCTCGCGCGCCTTCTCGCGCGCGAGGGATTGCTCGCGCAGCTCCGGGAGCTGTTCGACGGGGTAGCGCTGGTCGTGTCGCTCGAGCTCGCGGCGCACTGGGTTCGGATCGATCGGCAGGGGGATGCCGGCCTCCAGCGCCTTGCGCCGCTCCTCCTTCTCCTCGTCGGAGAGGTCGATGCTCGGTGCGGAGGCGGACTTGAAGCGCTCGCGGTTCTCGACGGTGAGTCGCTCGAGGTCCGCCGGATCGCGCACGATTCGCGGAGTCAGAACGATGATCAGGTTGATCTTGCGGCCGTCCGTGTGGGTCCCCTTGAAGGCCCAGCCGAGGAT
>DATFUE010000455.1:0-6658 GCA_035261165.1 Myxococcota bacterium | reverse complement strand
CGCCCCGTGGCGGGAGACACCCGAAGAGCTTGCGAACGCTGACCCCGCAAGCGAGCTTGCGCTGGCTCGCGAAGCAGCGGCAGCCACCGCTGCTTGCGCATGGGTCTCAGCCCGCGGGAACCTCCTCTGAGAAGAGTTGCCCGCCTCGGTCGTGAACTGCGGCACGGCGAGCGTCCACGCACGAGACGATCCTCTGGTCTTTTGGTTCATCGCGCAGCTCACCCTCTCGGGCGAGTACGACAGCAAGTACGAGTTCGACGAGTCGTACCGCTACCTCCTCGTTCCGAGGATCGAAAGGAGACAATGGAGGCCTGTCGCCGATGGGCCGGCCCTCGACGGACAGAGCGAAGGGCGGTGGACGAGTGGATTCGCGTCTGTTGATGACGTTGCAGGTCGCAGTCGTCGGTGCACAGAAGGTCGGCGCAGTGCCGTACGGTACGCGCGTCACCGCACCGATACAAAGCGGCCACTTCGAGGGCCCGCGGCTGCGCGGAAGGGTGCTGCCGGGCGGCGGCGATTGGACCCTGCTCCGCGGAGACGGTGTCCTCGAGCTCGACCTGCGCATCACGCTCGAGACCGACGACGGCGCCCTCATCTACATGACGTCGTTCGGGCTTCGTCACGGACCGCCAGAAGTGATTGCGGCGCTCGCACGCGGCGAGCGCGTCGACCCCTCGACCTACTACTTCCGGACTACGCCCCGCTTCGAGACCGCGCACCCGGAGTACGTGTTCTTGAATCGCCTCCTCGCCGTATCGAGCGGCGATCGGCGCGCCGAAGGCCCCATCTACACGATCGAAGAGATCCTGTGACTCCCACGGGCGCTCGGCGAAGAGACGTTCTCAAGCTTGCCGCGTTCGCGACGCTCGCTGGATGCGTGCGAGTGCCGCTCTCATTCCCATCACCCGCCGACAGGGAGACCGCCATGCGATCGCGCCCCTTGATGATCCTTCGTCTGAACACGGCACCCACGCAGACCGTCGGCGCCGGACCTCACGGCACGCGCGTCACGTTTCCGATCACGGGAGGCTCGTTCGAAGGTGACAGGCTTCGCGGCAAGGTGCTGCCCGGCGGTGATGACTGGACGATCAAGCGCTCCGACGGAGTTCTCGAGCTCGACCTACGCGTTACGCTGGAGTGCGACGACGGCGCACTCGTCTACATGACGTTCCAGGGCATCCGCGACGACGGAGCGCCAGGAGCTCCCTACTTTCGGACGCTGCCGCGCTTCGAAGCTGCCGAACCGAAATACTCGTTCCTGAATCGGCTGCTAGCGGTGGGCACCGGCGAGATTCGTGCCGACGGGCCGGTTCACGTGATCGAAGAGCTCCTCTGACGGGAGTGTCTCAGGGTTGTGCCAGGTCGCCCGTGCTGACGGCAAACGCGGCGGAGCGGGTCCACGCCCCGGCGCGAGCGGCCTGCTCGAGCGCGCGCGCCTGCGCGAGGCTCTGCTGCGCCGACCGCACATCAGGGAACGTGGCCAGTCCGTGCTGGTAGGACTCGATCGTCGCGGACCATGACTTCTCGGAAGCGGCGAGCAGCGCGGAGGCCGCGCGCTCCTTGGCGACCGCGACCTTGGCGTCGTTGTACGCCTTCCAGACTTCCCGTATCGTCTTCTCGCGCGCGTGGGCGAGCTGACTCTCCGCCGCCCGCTGGCGTGACTCCGAGAGCTTCACCTTGTTGCGGCGCTCAAAGCCCTCGAAGAGCTCCCACTCGAACCGGAGTCCCACGCTGTACTGCTCCTCACTCACGCTCTGATAGGGGCTGCGCTCGACCGAGAGCTGTCCGAGGTTGCCACCGACGTCACCGCGAGCCGCCAGGCGCGGCCAGAATTCGGCGCGGGCGCCGCGAACGGCAGCTCGTTGGGCCTCGACCTCCGCGAGCAGTGCGATCAGATCGGGGCGCTGCGCAAGGGCGCGGTCGACGGCATCGTCCACTGACTCCGAGAGCTCCGGGGGCAGGGGCCGCTGCGAGACGTCGGCGATCTCGATCGGTGTGCTGGGGCCGACTCCGACCATCTCGAGCAGCGCCATGCGCGCGTCGGTCTCGGCGGCGGTCGCGTCCTCGAGGTCGTAGGCCGCCCTCGCCTCTTCCTCCCGGGCCTGGAGGAGCTCCGGCCGAGTGGCGAGCCCGCGTTCGTGGCGCGCAGTCACCGCCTCCGCGAGCGTATGCGCGGAATCGAACGCGGCTTGGCTGGCATTTTGCCTGCCGAGCGCGGCGGTCAGCGCGTAGAAATCACGCGTGACTCCGAAGACGACCTCCTGGTGCTTCGCGTTGAATCCCGCGTTGGCCTCGGCAGTCAGCGCGCGGGCTGCGTCGACCGCGGCACTGCGGCGGCCGAAATCGAGCAGCAGCCACTCCAGACTGAGCGCCGGAATCGCGAAGCGCGTCCTGGCGCGGAACACCCCGCCCGGCACTACGGTGTCGGGAATCGGGATAGGGACGGTCGCGATCGCCGCAGTCACCGCCGCGGCGAGCTTGGGGTAGTAGGCAGCTTCGGCGATCCCCGCGTCGAGCGCGGCCTGGCGCACGTGCTCCCATGCGACACGCGTCTCGGGATTGCTGCGCTGCGCGATGTCGATCAGCCCGCTGAGCTCGTAGGTCCGGTGCGCCTCGATCGCGACGCGCTCGGGCTGCATGCGCGCTTCGGATGGCAGGCCTGACTCGACGCGCTGGAATTCGGGTCCCTTCCACGGCCGGTCGGCGGACGGCGGCGCGTTCGCAAGCGGCGCATAGGCTGCGCAGCCCGCGAGCACGAGCGGCAGGAGTCGGACCAGGCCGCGCGACACCACCGCCCTGCCGAGCTGCTCGAGGCGCGGCACCAGCTCGCGATACAGGGCGAGGCGCCCTTCGACTTGGCGAGTGAGCTCGACGTCGGCGACGCGCACAAGCTCGATCTGCGCGACGCGCGTCAAGCCGTCGAGCGGCGCGTGGAGATCGGGAAGCTCTCCGGACGCGGGTGACTGCAGCCGGGCGGCGATCGCGTCGAGATTCTCGGCCACGAGCGAATCAAAGCGCCGAGTCGCCGCGGCGAGAGCATCCGGAAGCTCCCGCGGCAGGACGTCGGGGCGCTGACTCGCGATCGCCAGCTGCATCACGAACACGGCGCGCGCTTCGCCGTCGGCGACCCGGAATCGGTCGCGCGCCGGCGCGCGAGTCTCTCGCGCGGTCCATTCGAAACTCTCTTCCTCCGCCGACTGCTGCGCCGCCGCGAGGTGTCGCGACACCGCCGCGCGCCGAACCGCGATCGCGCGCGCCACCTCCGTCGGGTCATCGCCTCGGCGCGCGACGCGGGCGAGGTCGGCCATCGCGCGCACCGCCGACGCGAGGCTCCCCCAGAGCGCGTCACCCGCCCGCACCGGCCACACGGAGAGGAAGACGACCGTGATCACGGCGTTGCCGAGGAGGATCCCGACCAGGCGATCGCGGATCGTGTAGAAGTACCAGCTCGGACCAAAGTCCTGAATCACACAGACGAAGAACGCGAACGCGATCTGCACGCCGGCGTAGGAGATGCGCGGGCTGCCGACATAGACCCAGGCGGCGATCGCGCTGCCCGCGCCGACGAGCAGCGCCAGCGACGCGATCGAGTCCATGTTCGGAACGAGCACCAGGATCGCGAGGAATCCGAGCGCTCCCCCGACCAGCGCGCCCGCGATGCGCAGGGCGCCCTTCTGGATCGTCGCGCCTTCGCTCGTGAGGCCGACGATCATGCACGTGATGAGGCAGCTGCGGATCCCCGGCCAGTCGAGGGCGCTCTGCACGAGGTAACAGATCATCACCGCGAGCGCGCCCTTGAGCGAATAGCGAATGTACTCGGGGTTCGTGAACGCGTCCGCCGCGAACAGCGCAGGGCGCTCGGGCTCGGCCGCGACGAGCGACGGCTCGCTCGCGGGTTCTGCGAGTATCTGCCCGATCCTCGCGAGAGCGCCTTCCATGTCGTCGAGGACCGGGAGCAGTGGCCCGTGCTGGAGCACGTCGAGGGTGGCGGCGGCGGTCGCGAGCCGATCGATCTCCGCGATCAGCGCGCGCAGCTGCGCGCTGCGGGCGCGGAGCGCCGGATGGAAGATGCCGGCGTCGCGCAGCAGTCGCAGCACCCGCTCCGTGCCCGCGATCGCGAACCGCATCGGCTCGGGCGAGCTCTCGGCAGCGCCGAGACAGCGCGCGATCGCCGCTTCGGCGGCGCGCACGCGCGACACGAGCTCATCGCGGAGCAGCGCCGCGGGGTGAGTGGGCGCGATGAAGAGATTGGCGGCCACGGCTGCAGCGATGCCGAGCGCGAAGACCGGCCACGCCCAGAGCGCGAGCCGGATCATCGGCTCGGGCGCCGGCACGAAATCCGGCAAGGTCAGGACGACTGCGCAGATCAGCCCGAGCACGAAGCCCGCGGCGCCGATCGCGAACGTGCGCCGGAGGAAGAACGCCACCGCAGCCGAGGCTCCGATCAGAGCGAAGCGCAGACATGGCTGGTCCATCGCGATGAGCAGCAGCACGAGCGCGAGCGCGATCCCGACCGTCAGCGCCACCAGGGCAACGACACCCGCGAGCAGTGTCTCGCCGGACTCCTCGAGCGCGATCTTGAACACGACCCAGACCGCGAGGTGCGCTTCCGGCACGCGAAGCGTCATGCAGAGCACCAGCACCGCGACGCACGCGACCGCGATGCGAAGCGCCGCGGTCGCGCGTCCCGGAAACGGCGCAAGCTCGCGGCGCAGAAACGCGACCAGCACACTCGGCTGCGCGAGCACGCGGCCCTGGCTTGCGGTTGTTGCGGCCGGGGAAGTCACGTGCGGCCCTCAAGGATGGATGATCGCGACGGCTGAAGCGCCGACGCGGAACAGCTCGACCGGCCGCGGGTCGTCGATCCGGATTCGCACCGGGAAACGCTGTGCGATCTGTACCCAGTGGAGCTCGCGCCCGACCCTGGGCAGCCCGGGTGAGATCGGCTGGTCTTGGGGATTCACCGCCCAGCCGATTCCCTGCACGGTGCCGTGAAAGCGGTGGCCCGGATTCGTCAGCAGGTAGGCCTCGGCCTCCATCCCCGGGGCAATCCGGGCGAGCTGTGTCTCGCGGTAGTTCGCCACCACGTACCAGGCGCGCGCGTCGACGAGCGAGAACACGGGCGACGGACCGGGCGCCACGAACTGTCCGATCGCGGTGTGCAGGTTGACGACGCGCGCGTCGAACGGCGCGCGCACGGTGCAGAACGAGAGGTCGAGCTCGGCCTTGCCGCGCGCCGCGACCGCCGCGTCGCGCTCCGCTCGGAGCGCGAGCAGGTTGCCGACGTCGCTCTCGGCCTGGTCCAGCTTCTTCCGGGCCTCGTCGACTCCGGCCTTCGCGGTGAGCTTCGCGGTGCGCGCCTGGTCGACCCGGTCCGGAGTCACGAACTCCTTCGGCAGCAATGGCTCGATCCGCTCCAGGCTGTCGGACGAGTTGCGGAGCTGGGCCTCCGCGCGGCGCACCGCTGCTTGCGCGGCCGCGACCGCGAACTCCTGCCCCTCGATCCTGCGCTCGGTCACGTCGATCTCGCCGTCGATTCGCGCCACCTCCGCGCGCGCGCGCTGCACCGCGAACTCGTAGGGGCGAGGATCGACGACGAAGAGCAGGTCACCCTCGGCGACGGCCTGATTGTCGGCGACGTGGAGCTCGCTGATCGTGCCGCTCACCTGCGGCACCACGTCGATCATGTCCGCCATCACGATCGCATCATCGGTCTCCGGGTTGCGCACGACGCGCAGCAGGACGGCGATGCCGAGCGCGAGCGCGGCGGCCGCGAGACACGGCGCGATGAATCGCGAGGCCCCCACGTCACTACCCGAAGGCGACCAGCCACGTCGCGAAGATCAGCAGGAACGCGACGCTCGCGTAGCCGACTCCCGCGGGACGCAGATAGTGCGCCGTGTCCGTCGCCACGAGCAGCTGCCGGACGATGGCGGTCAGCACCAGCCCAGTGACGGTGCTGATCAGCCACGCCGGAAAGAACGAGCCGAGGATGTTCACCGATGGCGCCAAGGTCACTCCGTCGGGTGGTGGGCCACGATCAGCTGCGAGCCACGCTGCCCGCTCCAGTACGTCCAAACCCACTGCAGGAAGACTCCGACCCGGAGGCTCGACTGGGCCAGAAATTCGAGGTGGATGGCGGCCCAGGCGAGCCACGCCGCAAAGCCGTGAATCCGCAGCCGGTGACTCTGGAGCACCGCGTATCCCACGCCCACCACGGCCATGTTGCCCTTGTCGAAGTAGCGGAACCGACGCGATGCGCTGGCGGGCTTTCCCTTGACTCGCAGGCGGATCGCGCGGCCGACATGACGCCCCTGTTGCATCGCGACCTGAGCGACGCCGGGCAGCGGCTTGCCGTCCTGGTCGATCGATGCGGTGTCGCCGACCACGAACACCTCCGCGTGACCCGGCACCGAGAGGTCGGGCTGCACGCGCACGCGTCCCGCTCGGTCCGTGGCGACGCCCAGCCACTTCCCCGCCGGCGACGGAGTCACTCCCGCCGTCCAGATCACGGTCGGGCTCGCGATCCGCTCCCCGGCGACGATCACGCCCTCGGCGTCGATCCGATCCACGCCGTGTCTCGCGGCCGCTGCGCTCGCGCTCGGCATCGCCGTCCTGCTGCGCGTCGTGCGCAATCCGGAGACCGATGATGCGATCG
>DATFUE010000454.1:0-3966 GCA_035261165.1 Myxococcota bacterium | reverse complement strand
CACCGCCAGCGTGTGCACGGCGGCCGCGAGCAGGGCTACGGCCTCGGCGACCTTCCGGGCCGACGCATGGTCCCGCTGACTGGTGTCCTTCACCGGCTCGTCGGCCCTCTCTGATGGGGCGAATCCGATTCGCCTCAGGAGCGCGTCCCAAGCTGTACCAAGGAACCGACTCAAAGTTGCTCCCTCTCGCTCGAGCAGGTATCGTGGAAGTGCCCGGACAGGCGAGTGATTCGGAGCCGACGCCCGGACTCGAACCGGGGACCTGCTGATTACGAATCAGCTGCTCTACCAACTGAGCTACGTCGGCGTGAGGCCGGGGTCTTCTGACGCGGCGCTACGGATAGCCTAGTACGAGATGAATCGCACCGCGGGGCCGGCCGAGATGCGGAGCACGGACGACGGGGGGTAGAGGTCGGCGTCGATGCTCCATGGCTCGGGCGCGGCGAAGCGCAGCTCGACGGCGCGGGGCGAGAAGTGGCGCAGACACGAGCCGAGGCCGTGGATGCCGAGCCGCTGGGCCGGGAGCTCGAGGCAGACGCGGGCGGCGCCGGCGTCGGTGTACAGGAAGTGGATGCGCTCGGGGTCGGAGCCCGCGCTCCGGAACGGGCGGAAGCCGAGGCCGATGTCGCGCACGCTCGCGGCGCCCAGGATCGTGAAGCGCTCGACCTCGAGGTGCTCGCCGTCGACGACGATCGCGACCCGGCGCGCTTCGAACAGCTCGCGGGCGAGGCGGGTGCCGCCGAGCGCGGAGCGCGCGATGCGGGCGGTCAGCGCGGCGGCGGCGCGCGGGCCGAGGTCGTCGCCCTCGTAGTAGAGCTCCAGCCAGCGGGCGGCGACGCCGGAGGCGAAGATCAGCCCCGCGCGCGGCGCTGCACCCTCGGGCTCCGCCCAGATGAGCGGGCGCAGTGTATCGAGGCGCGGGTTCGCCTCGTCGAGGATCGCGTGCAGGGCCAGCTCCGCGCCGAGCCGCGCGTCGAGGCTGCGCGCGATCGTGTTGACCGTGCCCCCCGGGGCAAGGGTCACCTTGGGGAGTGCGGCGTTCTGGAACGCGCGCACGAGCGGAGTCAGCGTGCCGCCGACGGTGCCGTCGCCGCCCACCAGCAAGAGATGCTCGATGGCCAGGTCACGCAGGCGCGCGAGCGCGCGTTCGATGTCGTCGGGGCTTTCGGTGAAGTGCACGTACTCGTCGGGCACGAGGGCCGTCAGCCGCTCGCGCAGGCTGCGGTCCTTGCGCGCGCGGCGCGCGCGCGCGTTCACGATCACGCCGGGCGGCTTCACGCCCGGGTCGCCTCGGCCACCAGACTCCCCACGAAGGGGAAACTAGCCGCATCGCGCCCGCTCGTGAAGTCGGGCTAGACTGCGCGCGATGTCGCTCTCGGACCGCAGGATCTGGCGCAACGGGCGGATGATTCCCTGGGCCGATGCCACGGTGCACGTGCTCGCGCAGTCGATCCAGCGCGGCACCCTGGTCTTCGACGTGATGCCCATCTACTGGGTGAAGCGCGGGCCGGCGATCCTGGGCCTGGACGAGCACTGCGAGCGCTTCAAGCAGTCGATGGAGCTCGCGCTCATGACGCCGCCCTACGCTGTGCGGGAGCTGCGCGCGGCCGTTGCGGAGGCGGTGCGCGCGAACCCGGGCGCCGAGCTCGTGAAGCTCTCCGGCTACTACCCGGGTGTCTCGCTCGACGTCCTGCCGGTCGACGCGAAGCCCGACGTGGCGATCGCCGCGTTCTCGCTCGAGGACGTCGTGCCCGGCGGCATGCGCGCGAACGCGCGCGGGCCGGCGAAGCTGCAGATCGCGGCCTCGCCGAAGATGCCGGCCGCGGTGCTCTCGCCGCAGGTGAAGATCGCCGCGGGCTACACGCACGCGGCGTTCGCCAAGCAGCGCGCGCGCGCGGCGGGCTTTCACGACGTGCTGTTTCTCGACGAGGCCGGCTCACTCACCGAGTCGTCGACTCAGAGCTTCTTCCTGGTGGCGGACGGCGTGCTGCACACCGCCGGGCTCGACGCGGTGCTCGACGGCATCACCCGCCGACTCACGATCGAGCTGGCGCGCGACGAGGGGGTCGAAGTGAAGGAAGGCCGCATGCCGCGCGAGCTGCTCGGCCGCGCGCGCGAGGCGTTCCTGACCGGCACCACGACCAACATCTGGCCGATCGCGCAGATCGACTCGGACGAGCTCCCGAAGCCCGTGCCGGGGCCGATCAGCGCGAAGCTGGTCGCGCGCTTCGCGGCGCTCTGCGCCGACGACGACCCCGCGTTCTCGAAGCGCTGGCTGCAGGCGGTCTAGGATGGCCAAGAGCGCGCCCGAAGTGCGCGCGATCCAAAGGGAGCTCGCCGAGCGCCCGCGGATCGCGGGGCAGCAGGTGCTCGCGGGCATTCAGCCCTCGGGCATTCAGCACCTGGGCAACTACTTCGGCGCCGTGCGCCAGTTCATCGCGCTGCAGGACGGCAACCGCGCGGCGTACTTCATGGCCGACCTGCACTCGCTCACCAGCATTCGCGACGCCAAGCGCCGGCGCGAGCTGACGCACGCCGTGGCGCTCGACTTCCTCGCGCTCGGGGTCGACCCGAAGCGCTCCGTGCTCTACCGGCAGAGTGACTTCCCCGAAGTGACCGAGCTCGCCTGGATCCTGACGACGGTCACGCCGATGGGGCTCTTGCAGCGCTGTGTCTCGTACAAGGACAAGCTCGAGCAGGGCCTGAAGCCCGATCACGGCCTGTTCGCCTACCCCGTGCTGCAGGCCGCGGACATCCTGATCTGGCGCGCGGACTGCGTGCCGGTCGGGCAGGACCAGAAGCAGCACCTGGAAGTGACTCGCGACGTCGCGGTGAAGTTCAACCTGACCTACCGCGAGGTGTTCAAGCTGCCCGAGCCGTACATCCTCGAGGAGGTCGCGGCGATTCCCGGGATCGACGGCCGGAAGATGAGCAAGACGGTCCAGAACGGAATCGAGATGTTCGCGCCCGAGAAGGCGCTGCGGCGCCAGATCATGGGCATCGTCACCGACTCGAAGGGGGTCGAAGCTGCGAAGGACCCGGAGACGTCGACGATCTTCCAGCTCTACTCGCTGTTCGCCAATCCCGAGGAGCGCGCCGCCATGGAGCAGGCGTTCCGCAAGGGCGGGCTCGGCTACGGCGACGCGAAACAGGCGCTGTACGAGAAGGTCCTGGCGCATTTCGCCGACGCGCGCGCGAAGCGGCGCGAGCTCGAGTCACGACCCGACACGGTGGAGGACATTCTGCGCGACGGCGCCGCGCGCGCGCGCGCCGCGACCGCGGAGCTGATGGACGATGTTCGCGCGGCCGCCGGCGTCGGCCCGCCGAGGTGAGTCGATGGAAGTCGAGGGCAAGGCGGCAATCATCACCGGCGGGGGCACCGGAGTAGGGCGGGCGACGGCGCTCGAGCTCGCGGCGCGCGGCTGCTCGGTGGTCGTCAACTACAGCCGCTCGCGCGAGGACGCGGAGCGCACCGCGGCCGAGTGCGCGGCGAAGGGCGTGTTCGCGATCCCATACAAAGCGGACGTGGCCGACGACGCGGCGTGCCGCGACATGGTCGAGGTCTGCGTCGGAGAGCTCGGCCAGCTCGACATCCTGGTGCAGAGCGCGGGCACCACGGTGTTCGTCCCGCACGGCGAGCTCGACAAGGTGTCGCTCGAGGACTGGCAGAACATCTTCGCGGTGAACGTCGTCGCGCCGTTCCAGGTGGTGCGCGCCGCCCGGCGCGCGCTCGAGGCCTCGGGCTCGGCCGAGGTCGTCATGGTGTCGAGCATCGCCGGCATCGTCGGCACGGGCAGCTCGATCCCGTACTGCGCATCGAAGGCGGCGCTCAACAACCTGGTCGTCACCTTGGCGCGCGCGCTCGCGCCGAAGATCCGCGTGAACGGCGTCGCGCCCGGCGCGATCACCGGCCGCTGGCTCAAGCAGGGTTGGGGCGAGAGCTACGACGCGGTCATGAAGGGCGTC
>DATFUE010000453.1:0-3881 GCA_035261165.1 Myxococcota bacterium | reverse complement strand
GGACATCGGCCCGCGGGCCGATGGCGGGCAGGCGAGCGAAGCCATTCGGTCGGTTTGCTAGGTTGGAAGAGATGGAGAGTTGCTTTCGCGACGCGGAAGCCAGCGAGTTCCGCGCGCGCTACGCGACGAGCGGCGATGCAGTCGCGCTGCGGGTGTACACGTCGCGACTGATCGGCGCCGAGCCGGAGCTGGTGCTCCACGGCGGCGGCAACACCTCCGTGAAGGGGCGCGCGCGCGATCTGTTCGGACGCGAGATCGACGTGATCCACGTGAAGGGCAGCGGCTGGGACCTCGCGTCGATCGAGCCCGCGGGTCTGCCGGCGCTGCGCCTCGAGCCGCTGCTCGCGCTGCGCGCGCTCGACGCGCTCTCGGACGAGGACATGGTCGCGGAGCAGCGCCGCGCGCTGCTCGACGCCGACGCGCCGAACCCGAGCATCGAGACCCTGCTGCACGCGTTCCTGCCCGCGCGCTTCATCGATCACTCGCACGCGGACGCGATCCTCGCGCTCACGAATCAGCCGGACGGCGAGAAGCGCGTGCGCGCGCTTTACGGCGAGCGCGTCGCGTGGGTGCCGTACGTGATGCCCGGCTTCGCGCTCGCGAAGCGCGCGGTGGAGATCTTCGAGAAGAACCCGGCCGTCGAAGGCCTGGTGCTCGAGAAGCACGGCCTGTTCACGTTCGGCGACGACGCCAAGACGAGTTACGAGCGGCACATCGAGCTGGTCGGGCGCGCCCGCGCGCTGATCGCGTCGCACGTCGAAGGCGCCCGGCCGCTGAACGCGCGCCCGGTGATCGCGATGCGCGAGTGGAACGAGATCGCGCCGGTGGTGCGCGGCGCGCTCGCCGCAGCCAGCGGCGATCCGGATCGGCCGTGGCGGCGTGTCGTGCTCGAGCACAGAAGCTCCGACGAGATTCTGCATTTCGCGGCCGCCGAGCAGGGCCCGATGCTCGCCGCCGCGCCGCCGATCACCCCCGATCACGTGATCCGCACGAAGGGCTCCTATCTGTTCGTCGAGCGCCCGCCCTACGCGAGCTACGAGGCGCTGCGCGCGAAGCTCGCCCAGGACGTCGACGCGTACCGGCGCCGCTATGCGCAGTACTTCGAGCGCTGCGTGGCGGCGAAGCGCGTCATGCGCACGATGCTCGATCCGACCCCACGCATTTTGGTGTTGCCCGGCATCGGGCTGGTGGCCGCAGGCGAGACGCGCGCGGCGGCGCGCATCGCGGCCGACATCGCCGAGCACACGGTGCGCACGAAGATCTGGGCCAGCGCGCTGGGCCAGTACGAGGGCCTGTCGGAGGGAGAGCTCTTCGACATCGAGTACTGGAGCCTCGAGCAGGCCAAGCTGGGCAAGGGCCAGTCCGCTCCGCTCGCCGGTCAGGTCGCCCTGGTCACGGGCGGCGCGGGGGCGATCGGCGAGGGCGTGGCGCGCGAGCTGGTGCGCGCAGGCGCGCAGGTGCTGCTGGTCGACCTCGATGAGCCGCGCCTCGAAGCGACGCGCGAGCGGGTCGGCGTCGCGAGCTGCGAGGTGTTCCGCGCCGACGTGTCCGACGAGGGCGACGTGCGCGACGCGTTCCGGCACGCGGCCGGGCTGTTCGGGGGTGTCGACGTCGTGGTGGTGAACGCGGGCATCGCCCGCGCGGGCGCGCTCGCGGACCTCGAGCTCGACGACTTCCGCGCCGCGGTCGACGTGAACCTCACCGGCGCGTTCCTCACTCTGCGCGAAGCGCTGGGCCAGCTCCGCCTCCAGGCTACCGGCGGCAACGTGGTCGTGGTCTCGACCAAGAATGTCTTCGCGCCCGGCGCGGAGTTCGGCGCGTACAGCGCGTCGAAGGCGGGGGCACACCAGCTCGCGCGCGTCGCCGCCCTGGAAGCCGCGGCGTTCGGCGTGCGCGTGAACCTGGTGAACGCCGACGCGGTCTTCGGCTCGGCCGAGAATCCATCGGGTCTGTGGGCCCAGGTCGGTCCCGCGCGCGCGGCCGCGCGCGGCCTCGAGCCCGAGCGGCTCGAGGACTTCTACCGCGACCGCAATCTGTTGCACGCGCGCGTGACTGCGGAGCACGTCGGCCGCGCCGTCGTCTTCTTCGCCCGCCAGGACACGCCGACCACGGGTGCGGTGCTACCCGTCGATGGCGGGCTCCCGGAGGCGTTCCCGCGCTAGATCGAATCCGTCCCCCCGGATGGAGCTCGCTCGCTTGCTGAACGGGATCTTCGTCGCGCTGGTCGTCGGCGCGGTGCTCGTCGCCGCCCTCACGGGGCGCATGCCCGACGCGAACGACGCGGCGCTCGCCGCGGCGAAGAGCGCCGTCCAGATCACCCTCGGGCTGGTCGGCGTGATGGCGCTTTGGCTCGGCTTCATGCGCGTGCTACGCGACGCCGGCTTCATGCGCGCGATTGCGCGCGCGCTCGAGCCGGTGCTGCTGCGCCTGTTCCCCGAGGTGCCCCCCGACCACCCGGCGATGGGTGCGATCGTCATGAACCTGGCTGCGAACGTGCTCGGCCTGGGCAACGCCGCCACGCCGTTCGGGCTGAAGGCGATGCGCGAGCTCGAGACCCTGAACCCGCGGCCCGGGGTCGCGACCAACGCGATGGCACTGTTCCTGGCGATCAACACGTCCGGGCTCGCGGTCCTCCCGCTCGGCGCGATCGCGCTCCGCGCGAGCCTCGGCTCCGCGAATCCCGCCGGCATCATCGTGCCGTCGCTGATCGCGAGCCTGTGCGCGACCCTCGCGGGCATCGCGGCGGCGAAGCTGCTCGAGCGGCTCCCGATCTTCGCGGCCGAGCGTGCGGCGGACCCGGGTCCCGCTGCCGCGCCGAGCGCCGATTTCGCGGCGCTGGAAACGCCGGAGCGCATGGCGAGCCCGGGCTCGCCGGCGCCGCCGCTGCGCGCGGGGCTCCTCGCCGCGTTCGCCGGCGCGCTCGCCGTCGCCGCCGTGTTCGCGTTCCGCGCGGAGCCGAGCTTCGCGACCGCGAAGACCCTGCTCTCGTCGTGGCTCCTGCCCGCGCTGATGGCGGCGATCGCGCTCGCCGGCTTCGCCCGACGCATTTCGGTGTACGACTCGTTCATCGCCGGCGCGCGCGAGGGACTCGGGATCGCCGTGACCGTGCTGCCGTACATGCTCGCGATCCTCGTCGCCGTCGGCTTGTTCCGCGCGTCCGGCGCGCTCGACGCGCTCACCGGTGCGGTCGCGCCGGTGACTGGGCTCGTCGGCTTTCCCGCGGAGGCGCTGCCCATGGCGCTGATTCGCCCGCTCTCGGGCAGCGGCGCGCTCGCGGTGATGACGGAGACGATGCAGCACTACGGGCCCGACTCGTTCGCCGGCTTCCTGGTGTGCGTGATCAACGGCTCGAGCGAGACCACGTTCTACGTGTTGGCGTTGTACCTCGGCAGCGTCGGAGCACGCGCGTCGCGGCACACGGTGCTCGCGTGCCTCGCCGCCGACGTCGCAGGAGTCGCGGGCGCATTGGTCGCGAGCCGCATCTTCTTCTGAGTGGAAGCGGAGGGCCCGAGGTGATAGAGAGTCTGTCGTGAGGGTGATTGCGGCGGTCGTGGTTCTCGGGGTCTGTGCGCTCGGCGCGTCGCGCGCGCGCGCGGACTACATCGCCGGCGACGTGCGCGTCTACCTGCGCGCGGGCCCCGGACTCGAGTTCCGGATCCTGAAGATTCTCGGCATGGGCGCACCCGCGCAGAAGCTCAGCGGCGGCGGCGGCGAGTGGGTGCAGGTGCGCGTGGAAGGCGTCGAGGGTTGGATTCCCGCAGGAGATCTGTCGAACGAGGAGCCGCCCAACGTCGCGCTGCCGAAGGTGCGCGAGAAGCTCGCCGCCGCGGAGGCGCGCGCCAGCGAGCTCGACCAGAAGCTGAGTCAGCAGACCTCCCAGC
>DATFUE010000452.1:0-2972 GCA_035261165.1 Myxococcota bacterium | reverse complement strand
CGACCTTGGCCGGCAGCCTCGGGCTCGCGCTCGAGTCCGCGCTATACCCGATCGTGGGCTCACACTGGAACGCGATCTCACTGCTCGCTCTGGTCGCGCTCGGTTCGCCGCTCGTGATCACGCTCGCGTTTCCCGAGACTGCGGGGCGCAGCCTCGAGGACATCTCGCCCGAGAACGACGCGCTCGAACAAGGAGAGAATCATGAGTCTGCGCACGCGTTTCGATGACGTCGCCGCGGCGGTCCGCGGCACCGCGTTGCTCGCGGTCGAGAAACTCGAGACGGGTATCGTGTTCAACCCGATGGATCCGCAGCTGCGCAGCGATCCTTATCCGTTCTACGCCAGGCTGCGGCGCGTCGATCCGTTCCATCGCTGCCGCAACGCAGACGGCTGGGTGCTGTCGCGCTACGAGGACGTGCTCGCGGTGCTGCGCGATCCGAGTTACTCGGCCGACGAGCGCACCCACCGCCGCTTCCCGAGCTTCGTGAAGCGTTTCGAGCGCGCCGG
The DNA here is from genome assembly GCA_035261165.1 of Myxococcota bacterium. Lineage (GTDB taxonomy): Bacteria > Myxococcota_A > UBA9160 > SZUA-336 > SZUA-336 > VGRW01. The sequence continues at coordinate 2,466 of DATFUE010000452.1, read as the reverse complement.
CCTCCGCGACCCGTATGCCGACGATCGCGGCTCGATGCTGCGCCTCGACCCGCCCGACCACACGCGCCTGCGCGGTCTGGTCGCGAAGGCGTTCACGCCGCGCGCCGTCGAGCGCATGCGCGCGCGCATCGACGCCATTCTGAAGGAGCTGCTCGACTCACGACCCGGGCGCGGACCCATGGAGCTGGTGAGCGAGCTCGCGGCGCCGCTGCCGGTCCGCGTGATCGCCGAGATGCTCGGCGTCCCGCCCGAGGATCACGAGCGCTTCCGCGGTTGGTCCAACGAGGTCGTGCGCGGCCTCGGCGACGGCACGTGGGAGGACCGGAAGGCGGCGGAGCGCGCCGGAGGGGAGCTCGATCGCTACTTCGAGGCGATCATCAGCGCGCGCCGCACCGCGCCGAAGGACGACCTGATCTCCGCGCTCGCCGCGGTCGAGGAGGCCGGCGATCGGCTGAAGCGCAACGAGCTGCTCTCGACCCTGACGCTCCTGCTCGTGGCGGGGAACGAGACGACCACGAACTTGATCTCGAACGCGACCCTGGCGCTCCTGCGCAACCCCGACCAGCTCGAGATCCTGCGCCGCGCCCCGGAGCAGGTTCCGGGCGCGATCGACGAGTTACTCCGCTACGACAGCCCGGTGCAGATGACTTCGCGCATCGCGCGCGCCGATCGAGAGCTCGCCGGCCACCGCATTCGGCGCGGGGAGCAGCTGGTCCTGCTGCTCGGGGCGGCCAACCGGGACCCCGAAGCGTTCCCCGACCCGGATCGACTCGACGTGACTCGCACGGACGTTCGCCACGTCTCGTTCAGTCACGGGATCCACTTCTGTCTCGGCGCGCAGCTCGCACGGCTCGAAGCCGGTCTCGCCCTCGAAGCGCTGATCTCGCGCTTCCCGAGGTTCAGCCTGCTGCCGCAGGAGATCCCCTGGGGGAAGAACACGATCCTGCGCGGACCGAAGGCCCTCTGGCTCGAATTGTAGAGTCATGCAAGCTCGCGTTGGGCGCGAGCGCGCAGCGAGCATCGAGCGAGCGAAGCCGGGTGGCGCGGCTCTGCCGCGCCGGGACCCGTCAGGACCGCAGCAGGCGCTCGAGCGTCGCGGCGTTCTCGTCCTCGCGCTCCGCGGCGCGAATCAGCTCGTCCTTGGTCTTGGCGTCGCTCGCCGCCGCGGCGAGATTCCGATACAGCGCGCCGCCCGCGCGTTCCAGCGTGCTCAAGAGCTGCTGCTGCTCGACGGCGGACTTCCCCGCGAACAGCCCGGCCATGAGCTCCGACGGCTCGCGCGCGCGCTCCAGCACGGCCTGGGTCTGAGTCACAAGCGCGAGCAGCTTGCCGTCCGGACCGGTCACTCGAGTCTGCCACACCATCGTGCGTCGCCCCCGGTGCAGCGGCGTGCAATCGGCCTCGATCGTCGTGCCCGCTCGGCCCGCGGCGAGGAAGTTCGTCTTCGACTCGATCGTCGTCGTCATGTCGCCCTGCGCGAGGTTCTGCGACGTGGCGACCGCGCCGAGCGTGTCGGCGAAGGCCATGATCGCCCCGCCGTGCAGCACGCCGGGAACGGTGCACAGCCGCTCCTCGACCAGGAGGCTCGCACGCACGCGCTCGGGTCCGACCTCCAGGAAGCGCATGCCGAGCGTGCCGGGAAAGAACGCCTGCAACAGCTCCGTGAATTTCGCCGCGTCTGCCATGGTGTCCTTTCTACGGCGCGCCGCTGATCCCGGCAAGGCGCCGTGTCAGACGATGCCGTCGCTGCGCAGCGTCGCGATCCCGGCGGCGTCGTAGCCGAGCTCGCGCAAGAGCTCGTCGGTGTGCTCTCCGAGCAGCGGTGCGCGCGTGCGCGCGCCGGCCGGGGTGCGCGAGAAGCGCACCGGCGTGTCCGAGATCGGCGCGGGCGTCGGCAGGCCGGGATAGTCGACGTCGCGCAGCAAGCGCGCCGCGCGCACGTGCGGATCCTGAAGCGCCTGCTCCGGCGAGTACACGGGGCCGGCGGGTATCTGCGCGCGCTCCAGCGCGGTGAGCACCTCCGCGGTCGTGCGCGCCGCGCACCAGCGCGCCATGCGCTCGGAGAGCGCGGCGCCGTTCGCGCCGCGCGCGTCGTCGCCGGCGAAGCGCGGGTCCCTGAGTAACTCCGGCTCGCCGATCAGCGCCGCGAAGCGCGCGAACAGCGGCTGGCCGATCACCTGCGCGAGCACCCAGCCGTCGCGCGTGCGGAACGCGTCGCTGGGCCCCGCGATCTGACTGCGATTCCCCGTCGCGACCCGGTCGAGCTTGCGCACGCGCTGCTCGACGAGCGGTGAGTTCGCGACGCTGAGCGCGGTCTGCAGCAGTGACGCCTCGACGTGCTGGCCCAGCCCGGTCGTGCGCCGCTCGTAGAGCGCCGCGACGGTCGCGAACGCCGCGAGGCCCGCGGTGCCGAAGTCGACCCAGGGCACGTACGCCTTCATCGGCTCCCCCGGGTGGCCCGAGAGG
>DATFUE010000451.1:0-4937 GCA_035261165.1 Myxococcota bacterium | reverse complement strand
CGCCACGAGCCAGTTCTTCGTCTTTTCGGGCCACGGACGCCGTTTCCATTGCTCGAATGTCATGCGCTCCGATCGCCGTTTGTCCGCTTCGAAAGGTCGACTTCGTCGTTCAGCCGGGCAGTTCACGCCTCATGGTCATCTCACGAGAGCGGATTTCCGAGGCGCGCAGGGGAGAATCGCACTCCCGACCCGATACCGTCGCGCGCCGCATTGCGCGCGAGGCGCCGCATTGCGCGCGAGGCGGCGTCACATGCTCACGTTGAAGTTGACGAAGAACCCGTGGCTCGAGAACGAGAGGTCCGTCAGGTCGTCGGAGAAGTCGCTGAAGTTGTAGCCGACGCCCAGCTTCATGTGGTCGCCGACGTAGCGGTACACGCCGATCGTCGCGCCGCTGCGGCGGTCGGAGATGTCGGGCAGATCGAGCAGGCGGTATTCGGCCCACGCCTCCCACTTGGTCAGGAACCGGTAGTTGGTCTGCAGCACGTACAGGTGCGCATCGTTCTCGAAGAACTGCGGGTTCTCGCGGTCGAGGCTGGCCTGGCCCATCCGATAGGCGTACTTCGCGCCGATCGTCAGGTTCGAGAAGAGGTCGTAGGTGACGTCGAGCGACGCGATGTGACTCTTCTGCAGGAACCGCGTGGACGTGGACGTATTGCTCAGATTGAGCTGGTCCACGGCCGGCACGTTGTAGAAGAACGTGTACTTGGCCAGCATGTTGAGCCGGTCGTTGTCGACGGGGCGGTAGGCCCAGCCCAGCACGCCCTCGGTGTAGCCGCCGTCGTAGAGCGTGCCGAGTGAGCTGCCGCTCTTCGAGTAGTTCATCTTGCCGATCACGCGCCAGCTCGGCGTGATCGCGTACTTCAGGTTGTTCCGGATCAGGTAGGTGGTTCGATCCGACCAGCCACCGGCGAGAAGCTGGGTCTGGTCGAAGCGGTACTCGAGGCCCGTCGACAGGCTGACCTTCTCGAGGCCGTAGCCGATGCGGAGACCGCCGGCCTTGCGCTTGGTGTCGGCACCGGAGTCGCGGTCGACCAGCGTGCCGAAGTCGACGTTCGCGCCGAAGTTCCAGTGGTCGAGCGGTGTCAGGTTGACGCCGGCGGCATGAGTGAGTCCGCTGCGCTTGTCCAGCGTCTGGTAGCGCTCCTCGACGTACATGCTCGCGCTGTCGTTGAGCCGGCTGCGCGCCCCGCTGGTCAGGTTGCCGCGGCGTCCGTACTGACCGTCGAGGCCGCGCTCGTTCTCGAGCCCGTAGCCCAAATACAGGTTGGTGTGGTCGTCGGCCTGGTAGCTCGTGCCGAGCTTGCCCGCCGGGCCGAGTTGGCCCCACGAGCCCTCGCCATCGACGGAGAGCTTGTCGGTGATGCGGTACGCGCCGCCCAGCCCCACGCGCGAGTTCTGCGGCATGGTCCCGCTCGCGGCCAGCGTGTCCTGAGCAAAGCCGTAGGTGCGCCAGCGCTCCTTCGAGTCGTAGCCCACCTGCACGGTGGCGTCGGTGCGGCCGCCCTCGTCCTGAGTCACGGGAACGATCGGCGAGTTGTCGTGGCGCTGCTCGTTGCGGACGCCGGCGCCGACGCTCCAGTGGTCGGTCAGGCGGTAGGCCAGGTCGAGCTCGCCCGCGTGCGTGTCGAGGCCGTCGGTCTGCGTGCGCTTGTCGCCTTTCGCGGCGAGTGACAGCCGGTCGGTGATCGGGACCCGCAGCGCGCCGCCGTATTGCAACAGGTCGTTGAGGGCGGTCGTGCTCGCGGTCGAGTAGCCGGCGCCGAGGTCCTGCGCGTACAGGTTCATGCGGCCGTCCATCCACGAGACGAAGTCGGAGAGCCCCACGCTCATGTCGGCGCGGTAGCCGTTCGCGTTGGCGTTGGTCAGCCCGGCGCCCGTGGGGACGAAGCCGAAGCCGCCGTCGTCGGAGCGCGTCCAGTTGGAGAGCATCCCCTCGCGGCGGCCGGTCTGCACACGCAGCCACGATGCGTCGCTCTGGCGCAGCGTGGCCGCGGCGCCGTACAGGTTGCCCTCGCCCTCGCCATCGGTGTCACTGTTCGCGGTGACTCCCAGCTTCAGGAAGTCGCCGAACCAGTACGAGCCCTCGCCGCCCTTCGCGATGGTGTTCAGCTTGTCGAAGCCGGGCGTGTACTCGTACTGGACCACCAGCCACGCTTCGTCGCCCGACACGCTGCCGCCGCGGACGAGCAGGCTGTTGCCCGCGCCCGTCGACGTGAGCGGCTCGGCGAGCAGGATGCGGCCCTGGAAGTAGTCGAAGTCATAGTCGGACGAGGGCTGCAGCTGCACGACGCTGTCCACGAGGCCGGAGTCGCGGTCGCGCAGCTCGATGCGCACGCGCTCGGAGCCCGCGAGGATGTCCTGCTGGCGCAGGAAGTAGAGCGAGCCGCCGGTGCCGCGGAACTCCTCGCGGCTGGGCACGGTGCCCGGCTCGGCGCCGAAGCCGTCGAGCTGCGCGCGCTTCTCGCCGAAGCTCGTCGTCCCATCCGACTCGTAGTGCAGGTTGCCGCCATACAGCGCGCGGTCGACGTGCGCGAGCTCGTTGTCGAGGTAACCGACTTTGAAGTTGCCCCAGAGCGCGTGATTCTCGTGGTTCGAGAGCTCGGCGAAGAACTTGCCCGAGGTCGGCGCGAGCTGCTCCACGGTGCCGTCGTCGCCGTAGGTCGGGTAGTAGTAGTCAGGATCGATGCGCCGGAAGAGCGCATCGGGCGACTTGTCCATGAGGTTGCTGAAGAGGTCGCCGACCGGACCCTCGCGCGTGTCGGCGCTCGCGCGCACCTTCCAGGTCTCGGCGAACTTGCCGTCGACGAAAAACGCGAGGCGGCCGTCCGCGTTCGAGGTCGGGTCGTACGGCGCGTTCGCGCCCGTGAGCGCCTTCACCGACTTGCCGCCGCCGCCCGACGACAGAGTGAGATCCGCGGTGCCCGCGTAGAACCAGTCCTTGCCCTCGAGCTCGAGGTCGCGCAGGTAGAGCTGGCCGTTGCCCTCGTGGTCGAGCAGCGCCACCTCGACGGTGTGCGTGCCTGCCGGGAGGATCGTCTCGCCCGCGAAGTTGCCGTTCGGGTCGACGGGCACGGGCTCGCCCGCGAGCCACACGGTGTGGTCGGGCGGCACGCCGCTGCCCTGCACCTTCACGGTGCCGCTGCCGAGCGGGATGTTCTGGATCGCGAGCGCGCTCTCGCCGTAGCCCGCGACGAGCTCCGACTCACTCGGCACGGTGTTGCTCGCGGCGCCGCCGGCGTCGGGGTACAGCATCCAGAGTGACTGGGGCGCGGTCTCGTCGAAGTGGCCCTCGGCATCGTATGCGCGCAGCACGTAGTGGAGCTCGAGCGACGGCGCCTCGAACGACAGCCGGCTCGGCTGCCACTCGGCGCGGCCGTCCTTCCCGACGTCGAGGACGGCGAGCGGCGTCGCCTGCGGCGAAGCGTCGCGCGCGAAGATGCGCACCTCGGAGCGCGCGATGAAGGCGGCGTAGTTGTTGTACGCGCGGAACTGCACCGGCGACAGCGCTGTGTCGGCGCCCGCCTGCGCGGGGACCTCGATCGAGCTCGGGCTGGCCGTCACGCTGAGGCGCCGCTGCGAGCGCAGGTTGTCGAAGCCGAAGCGGATGTCGGCTTTTTCGAGGGCCACGTCGATGCAGCGCTGCACGTCAGCCGAGCTGCGGCCCGGGTCGTCGACCGGAACGCCGTCGACCGTGATGCGCATCAGGTTGAGCCCGAGCGGGTTCTTCGTCCGGAGCTCGCGGTTGAGCGGGATTGCGTCGACGCCCGCGTAGTTGTCCAGCACCGCGAGCTCGTCGTACACGACGTCGACCTGCACGTCGGAGGTGTCGCCCTCGACGAAGCCCGAGTTCACCACGTCGTTCGAGCGCACGTAGCCGCGGCCCTCGTGCTCGACCTGTGCGTCGCTGAGTCCGAGCTCGGCGGCGACCTTCTCCATCGCGCGCTGCGCGCGCGAGGTCGAGAGACCGACGTCGTCGCCGTAGACGATGGCGGTGCGCCGGTCGAGGCGCTCGCTGCGGGTGCGGCCCACGAAGCGCAGTCGCACCTTCGCCTTGTCGCGGATCTCGTCCATCGCGACGCGCAGCCGATCGGTGTAGCCCGCGGGGATCGCGATCTGGCCGTTCTCGACCACGAGCGGCTCGAAGGCGCCCGACGGCGGATCGTAGATCTTGGTCACGACCTCGGCGCCGGCGTCGCCCGGGCAGAGCTGCGGCTCGTCGGGCAGCTGCTGCAGCGGATCGTCGTACCAGAACTCGACCTCGACCCGGCGGTTCAGCGCGCGGCCGCTGGCCGTGTCGGTCGACGCGAGCAGCTGCGTGGCGCCGCGGCCCTCGCTCGCGATCGCCGCGGTCGGCAGGTCGAGCGCATCCTTCGTCGCGAGCGCGACGCGGTAGGCCATCGCCTTCGACAGCGCGAGCGGCGTGCCGTAGATCCGCTCGGCGCGGCCGCTGAGCGCCAGGCCGTCGGTGAAGCCGACGAACTTCACGACGACGTTCTGCTTGCCGTGCAGGTTCTGCAGCGCCTGGCCTACCTGCTGGATGAACGGCTCGGGGACGTGCAGAGCCTCTTCGTCGAAGTGGAGCGGTGGCACCAGGTTCTTCACACGCGCGCGCCGCGCCTGGCCCTCCAGGTACCGCAGCTTGCAGACCTTCTCGACGCGACAGACCTTGACCTGCCTGAGCTCGGCGGGGACGACCACCTCCTGCGTCGATGTCTTGCCCTCGCTCTCGTCGTACCAGACCTCGACCTCGACCCGGCGGTTCTGCGCGCGGCCCTCCGGCGTGTCGTTGCTCGCGCTCGGCGCCGTGTCGCCCGCCCACTCGAAGGACATCGCCTCGGGCGGAAGTCCGAGCGCGTTCTGGAGGAACTCCGCGACCTGGCCCGCGCGCTCGCGCGAGAGGCCCGCGTTGTCGCCGTACACCTCGGTGAGTCGCTCCG
>DATFUE010000450.1:0-7642 GCA_035261165.1 Myxococcota bacterium | reverse complement strand
GCTTCTGAACCGCCTCGAGCGTCTTCGTCGCGTCGTCGCCCGGGTCGGCCCCGGAGAGCGCGAGCGCGAGCGCGACGAGGGCGCCGCGAGCCCTAATCGTCGGGCGGGCGAACGAAGATCTCACGCGGCTTGGTCCCTTCCTGGGGACCGACGATCCGCTCGGCCTCCATCTGCTCGAGGATTCGCGCGGAGCGGTTGTAGCCGATCTTCAGCTTGCGCTGGACGAACGAGATCGACGCAATTCTGTGTCGCGACACGATCTCGACGGCCTGGTCGAAGAGCTCGTCGATCTCCTCGCCGCGCTCCTCGGTCTTCTCGCTCTCGGTGTTCAGGCGAATCAGGTCCGGATCGAACTCGGGCGAGCCCTGCTGCCGCACCCACTCGGTGACGGCCTGCACCTCCTTCTCGGAGATGTACGGGCCGTGGATGCGCTCGAGCTTCGAGCTGCCCGGCGGCACGTGCAGCAGATCGCCTTGCCCGAGCAGACGCTCCGCGCCGTTCGCGTCGAGAACCGTGCGCGAGTCCGTGCGCGAGCTGACCTGGAACGAGATGCGCGATGGGAAGTTCGCCTTGATGATTCCGGTGAGCACGTCGACGCTCGGCCGCTGCGTCGCGAGGACCAGATGGATGCCCGCGGCGCGCGCCATCTGCGCGAGCCGCATGAGGGACTCTTCGACGTCGCGCGAGGCGACGATCATCAAATCCGCGAGCTCGTCGATGACCACGACGATGTACGGCAGCTTCTTCGGCACGATCTCGTCGTCGGGCTTGGGGCGGCTGGCCGCGAGGTCCTTCGCGATCGCCTTGTTGTACTGCTCGATGTTCCGCACGCCCTTCTGGGCCATCAGGCGGTAGCGGTCCTCCATCTTGCCGACCACGCCGAGCAGCGCGGCGGCGGCGCGCTTCGGGTTCGTGACCACCTCGGTGATCAAGTGCGGGATGCCCTGATACAGCGAGAACTCGAGCATCTTCGGATCGACGAGCAGGAGCTTCACGTCGTCCGGAGTCGCGCGCATCAGCAGGCTACACAGAAGTGCGTTGAGGAAGACCGACTTCCCGGTGCCCGTCGCGCCGGCCACCAGGAGGTGCGGCATCGCGGCGAGATCCGTGGTCACGGGATTGCCGAAGATGTCCTTGCCCAGCGCGATCGGGATGCGCGCTTCGGTCTCCTGGAAGCAGGCGTGCGCGACGATGTCCCGCAGCACGACCACGTCGCGCTCGACGTTCGGCACCTCGATGCCGACGACGTTCTTGCCGGGAATCGGCGCGACGATGCGCACGGAGGTCGCGCGCAGCGCGAGCGCGAGATCGTCGGACAGATTCACGATGCGCGAGACCTTCACGCCGGGCGCGGGCTCGAACTCGTACATCGTGATCACCGGGCCGGGGTGCACCTTCACGACGCGACCCAGCACCGCGAAGTCCGCGAGCTTCTTCTCCAGGATCTGCGAGTTGCGAATCAGCGCGTCGCGGTCCAGGTTCGGGCTCGACTCGGAGCCGCGCGCGAGCAGATCCAGATCGGGGAGCTTGTATGGCCCATCACCGCGCGCGTCGGCGAAGGGCAGAGACTCCTGGCGCAGCGGCGGCTGCGCCACCACGCGGTGCTCGACGACTTCCGGCTCGGTTGCCTTCGGGCGCCGCGGCGGCGAGACACGCGGCACGCGCGCGCGGGCGGCGTCGCCGCGCTCCGTGTCCGCGAGGGACTCGTGCGTGGCGCCGGGCTGCGCTTCCAGTGCGCGCGCCTCCTGGCGCGCGCTCGCCCACTCCGCGAACGAGCGCCGCAGGCGCGCGAAGCTCACGCGCGCGAGCTGACCCAGCGCTCGCGTCAGCTCGCGAACCCCGCGGCGCAGCGCGCCCACGCCGTCGCGCAGCGACATCCCCGTTCCCGCGATCAACCCGAGCGCGAGCCCGATCGCCAGCACGAGCCACGAGCCCGTCAGATAGAACGCACCCGCGAGCGGGACCACGACGAGAGCGCCGAGCGCGCCGCCGGCATGCGCGCTCACGGCTTCGGGAAGCGCGCGGTGCAGCGCCTCGAAGCCGCCCGCCAGCGCGAGCAGACACAGCGCCCAACCGCTGAGCGGAATCCAGCGCGGTCGCAGCGGCAGCCCGCGCAAATAGCGCCACGCGACCACCCCTCCGGCGAGCGGGAGCACGTGCGCGGCGAAGCCGAGTGCGCCGGCCAGCACGCCGGCGACGAGCGCGCCCGCGGGCCCGCACCAATTCTCGACGCGCGCGCCGTGCGCGATCAGCGGATCCGCGGGGTGATAAGAGAGGAGCGCGGCCTCCGCGAACAGCGCGAGCGCGGCGAACGTGACCGCCACGGCCTCGGCTTCGAGCCGTCCCGGCTGGCGCGGCTCGGCGCCCTTCGCTCGCGCGCTGCGACGTCCCCCCATCGCTGTGGCTACGATCGGGGACAGCGACGAGAAAGGCAAGGTTCGCGGGCGGTGCTCGCGCTCGGCTGTGTTAACCTGTCGCGAGCTTCACCCCAAAGAAAGCGGTGGATAGGAGCGCGAACATGGCCAGCGTGAACAAAGTGATTCTCGTCGGAAACGTCGGGCGAGACCCGGAGCTGCGCTACACGCAGGGCGGGTCACCGGTCGCGAGTTTTTCGATCGCGACCAACGAGCGGTTCAAGGACAAGGAAGGCAACTGGAAGGACCGCACCGAGTGGCACCGCATCGTCGCGTGGGCGCGGCTCGCGGAGATCTGCGCCGAGTATCTGCGCAAGGGCAGCCAGGTCTACGTCGAGGGCCGCATCCAGACGCGCGACTGGGAAGACAAGGAAGGCAACAAGCGGCAGACGACCGAGGTCGTCGCGCTGGCGATGCAGATGCTCGGACGCCGCGGCGGCGAGGCCGGCGGCCCGGCGCTGGGCGGCGACGAGAGTCAGGCGCGCAGCGGCGGCGAGGACCCGCTCGGCCCGTCCTCCGGAGCCGACGACGAGATCCCGTTCTGAGCTGACGGAAAACTGACGCCGCTCAGTCCTTGTGGCGCAGCCGGCGCACGAGGTCGTTGATCGTCGCGCGCAGCTCGGGCATCAGGTCCTGGAACTCGATGCCCATGCCGCTCGGCGCGCCGCTCTTGCCGTCGCTCACCCACGCGACGCGGCCGCCGATCTTGATCGGGCGCTCGAGGTCCGGCAGCCGCACCTGGACCTGTACGACCGCGTCGAGCGGCGGGGGGGTCTCCGTCTCGATGAACATGCCGCCTTCGTTGATGTTCGTGGTGAACTCGCTGAAGAACGCGTCGACGGCGGAGTAGTCGACCGGGATCTTGATGTTCTCCCGCTCGGCGTGGCGGCGATCTTTGCGCGACCCGGTGCGCTTGGCAGCCATCGGTTTCCCCTGTTGCGAGACGATCGGCGCCGGGATTCACACGCTTGAGGCGACCAGCTGTCCGGTGCGCGCGAAGCTCGTGAACTCGAGGCCGCCGATCACCAGGTGATCGACCACGCGGATCCCGAGGATCTCACCGGCGCGAACCAGGCGCTGCGTGACCTCGTGGTCCTCGCGGCTGGGCTGCGGATCACCGCTCGGGTGGTTGTGAACGACCAGGATCGCCGCGGCCGACTCGCGCAGCGCCGGCGCGAACACCTCGCGCGGATGCACCAGGCTCTGGTTCAAGCTGCCGCGACTCACTTCGACTTCCCCGATCAGGCGGTGGCGGCTGTCGAGCAGGAGCACGACGAACACCTCCTGTCGGTAACGGCGCATGCGCGCCCCGAAGTGCGCGGCGACCTGCTCGGGTGAGTGCAGCTTCTCGCCCGGCGCGACCGGCGTGCGCAGCAGGCGCGAGCCGATCTCGAACGCCGCGCGCAGCGAGCAGATCTTCGCCGGCCCGAGCCCGCGGACCGCGCGCAGCTCGGCCGTGCCCGCGCGCGCCAGAGCGTCGAGCGAGCCGAAGCGCTGCAAGAGCGCGTGCGCGAGCCGCAGTGCGCCGCTGCCGCGGGCACCCGTCTGCAGCACGAGCGCCAGCAGCTCGACCAGCGCCAGCGACTCCGGCCCCTCGCGCTCGAGCCGCTCGCGCGGCCGCTCCGAGCCCGCGTCTCCGTCGCCCATGCAACCCTCCTGGGGGTGAGGAGCGCTCCGTTTGGAGTCCGCATCGGAGGGTGGTCGCGCGCGCGCTAGCGGTGGCAGTCTCGGCGCGCGGCCTGCCCGGCGTCGTACACCGGCGAGAAGTCCGCGGGCGAGAGCGTGGGCGCGATCAAGGTGCGCAGCGCATCCGCGGGCTGCGGCTCGCTCTGCGCGAGCGCGGCGAGCAGCGCGAGATAGCCCTTCACGCGCGCGGCCGACTGCATCGCGAGCGCGAGCTCGAGCGAGCTGCCCGTGCGCAGCGTCTCCCCCGTGTCGGTCTTCACCGTGCCCTCGTGGTAGCGGCCGAGGCGCAGCATCGCCTCGCGCTGGTACATGTCGGTGAGCTCGCCGGAGGGACGGAACGCGTCGGTCAGCGCCGCGTCGCCGAGCTTCTCGCGCAGCACCGCCGCGAAACGATCGTCGCAGTTCGCGTCGGGGGTGAACCCGAGCGCGTCGAGGCGCGCGCGCACCTGGCCATCCGACGGCGCCGCCGTTCCCGGAGGCACGATGTCGAACACGTAGACGTACTGCGACTGCACGGCGTCGAAGCTCTGGCGCGAGCGCACCTCGAGATCGCCCGCGTCGGTCTCGACGCGCACGATCGCGTCCTCGCCGAGCTGGATCGCGGCCAGACCGGTCACGTGGCCGCCGCCCGTCGGCGGCTTCCCCGCGAGCTTCACCGCCGTCTTCGTGAGCGCGATCTGGAAGCCCTTGAGCGACGTGTTCTTGCTCATGCGCACGTCCGGCTGCTCCGTCGTGCGCATGGTCAGGCTCGTGCGCCCGGCGAGCTCCGTGTGACTGAGGGACACGAGCGAGTTCGGCAACACCTGAAGCTGCAGCACGACGTGGTCGGGGACCTTCTGCGCGTCGTAACTCACTTCCTGCGCGAGATAGCCGTCGGCGATCGCGTGGAACTTCACCGCGTCCTTGTAGGTCATGTCGACGCGGGGTGGGATCTTCACCAGGGCCGGCGTGTGCGACTGCTCGAAGCGCTTCTGGAAGTTCGAGCGGATGTAGTAGAGGCGGAGATCGGCGTTCGTGGGCACGGTCTCGACGGAGATCTCGCGCACCGTGTACCAGTAGTTCCAGCCCCCGAGCACGCTGGTGACGCCGATGCCGAGGTTCTTCGGCGACCACGCGGCGCGCTCCGTCGGGATCAGGTCGACCTGATTCACCGCGCCCTCGGCGCGCACGGATGCGCTTCCAGCGATCAGCGGAACGCCGAGCAGAGCGCAGGCGAGCAGCGATGCAGCGGTTCTCATGGTGCGGAGAGGCGGCGCGAGCTTATCCCCACGGACGCGCCAAAGACAAGGCTACTTCAACCGCCGGGCCGCACGTACGTTCCGCTCTTTCCGCCCGCCTTTCGAACCAGGCGCAGCGCGCCGATCACCATGCCCCGGTCGATCGACTTACACATGTCGTAGATCGCGAGCGCCGCTGCGGAGACCGCGACCAGCGCCTCCATCTCGACGCCCGTCTTCGCGGTCGTGCGCGCCCGCGCCTCGATCGCGATCGCGGGCGGCATCGACTCGGGCGCGAAGTCGATCTCGAGCGCGTCGAGTGGCAGCGGGTGACAGAGCGGGATCCACTCCGAAGTTCGCTTCGCCGCTTGGATCCCCGCGATGCGCGCGACGCCGAGGACGTCGCCTTTCGCAGCGCTGCCCGAGACGACCGCCTCGAGCGCTTCGGCCGACAGCTCGATCCGCCCGCGGGCAATCGCCTCGCGCACCGTCGCCGGCTTCGCGCCCACGTCGACCATGCGGGCGCGGCCCCGGGCGTCGAAGTGCGTCGAGCGGGCTGACCGCGTGGCGCGCTTCGAGCCGCGCTTCATCCGCTGATCCGCGAGCTCGCGATCTCGGGAGCGACGTACGGCCGGAAGTCCCGGCGCAGCTTCTTCACGTTGCCCAGGTAGCGATCGTTGCCGGAAGCGTTGCCCCAGAAATAGGCGCTGATGCCGTCGTCCTCACCGAGGCGGCGGATGTTGTCGGCGAGCAGCCGGCAGCCGGCCTCGATGTTCGCTTCGACGTGCGACACGCTGCCGGGCAGCGCGAGCTCTTCGTACATGTAGGGCATCACTTGCATGAGACCGATCGCGCCGGCGGGGCTGCGGGCACCCGGGCGACCACTGCTTTCCTGCATCAGCACCGCGAGGACGAGATCCGGAGCGAGCGCTTGCTCGCGCTGGCAGCGCGCGACGCTCTCCGCGATGCGGATCGAGAGAGCGGAGTCGACGCGCGGGAGCTTGGCGCGGATTGCTGCGATCACGCCCATCTTCATGGCGGCATCCGGGCCGCGGCGGGCGGAGCCCTCTGCGAGCGCTCGGCCCTGGGCTGCCAGAGCTGCGGCTCCGTTGAGGACACCCGTTCCGGCCAGCAACAACACGCCGGCGACAATGGCTCGCCATCGCGCTCCCTGCGGATCGCTCATCAGGCTCCCACCCATGATTCCGGGGGGGAAGCCTATCTGGGCCCAGGGGGGTGTCAACGATCTTTGGCGAGGCTGTCGCTGCGGGCTCCAAACTCCCTCAGCCCCCGGCAAGGGGCTCGCGGCAGGGCGGCACCGAGGCGCGCACTTCTGCGACTTCAAAGGCGTTTCCTGGCCTCCGGAGACTCGAGCACGCAGCTTCCTCAGGGGCTCCCGGCGCGGGGCCGATGGGGCGAGCGAAGGAGCTCTTCCCCTGGGGCACGTCGTTCAGATCAAGCTCGAGACGCCCCCGGATGAGTTCGCGGACGGGGAGTCCCCGCTGCGCTTCCAGGCGGCCGACGGGTCCTTCTATCTCACGGACGAGGAGCTCTCGGACGCGCACGCGCGCGGCGCCCGCTACGAGTGGGTTCGCGAGGTTCGAGAGAGCGATCTGCCGGTGCGCTTCTCGCTGCCCCATGACGGGGCGGTCACCGATTGGCCGCCCGAGGACGCGCGGCTCGCCGTGCTCGCGCGACTGCTCGCGGAAGAGCGCGCGAACGGCTCGGTCGAGATCCGCTTCCTCGGGCGGAACCGGAGCGTCCCGGCCGACGGCTTCGCGCTCGACCGCGCGGGCGGGCAGCGCCGCTACATCTGGCAGATCGTCCCGACCGAGACGCAGGCGGGGCGGCCCGCGGTGCACGAGCGCTTCCGCGCGGTGCGCGCCGTTTGCGCGGACCCTGACGCGCGCGTCGTGCTCTCGCTGGGCTCGGGCGGCCTGAAGCTCTTCGCGCACGCCACGGCGCTGCGCCTGTTCGAGACACTCGACATCGGCGAGTACTTCAGCGAAGTGTGGGGCTCGAGCGCGGGGGCGATCGCCGGGCTGCTCTACGCGCAGGGCCTGTCGCCGCACGCCATCGAGCAGATGGGCTACGACCTGTACACGGGGCGGATCGACCTGGCGCTGCGCCCGTCGAAGCTGCAGTTCCTGCGGCACCTGATGCGCGATGCGCTCTTGCCCGCGTTCGGCGCCGCAGGCGCGGGCTTCGTCGACGTCGCGGATGGTCTCTCGCACATGCTCGAGCGCTACTGCGGCGACGTCGAGCCGCGCATCCCCTTCTATTGCATCGCCTTCAACCTGCGCGACTGCCAGGCGGACGTGCTGA